>JAMOPB010000324.1 GCA_027064945.1 Candidatus Cloacimonadota bacterium | reverse complement strand
AATATGATGATACAGATATGCTTGTTGTAATTAAATTGGATGATGAAGAAAAATTTAATGAGATTTTTGAGCAAGTGGATAATCTTCTTTATGAAATAAGAAATAAAAAAGATGAGCAAGGCTCTTTCACAACAAAAAGTTTGGATGGCGCATTGGAAAATCAGCCTGAATCTAATATTGCTCTTATTTCTTTAGCAGGAAGGTATGCCGGTGCAGAGGCTATGAAAGCTTTGAAAAAAGGTTTGAATGTAATGCTTTTTTCTGATAATGTTCCTATTGAGACAGAAATTGAATTGAAAAAATATGCTTTGGAACATGATCTTTTGGTAATGGGACCGGATTGTGGAACAGCTATAATAAATGATGTTCCTTTGGCATTTTCTAATGTTGTAAATAAAGGAGATATTGGGATAATTGCAGCATCCGGAACCGGTTTGCAAGAAGTTAGTTCCATTATTTCAGAAGAGGGTTTTGGCATTTCTCAGGCAATTGGAACAGGCGGACGTGATATAAAAGAGCAAGTAGGCGGAATGATGTTCTTGGCTTCTTTAGAAGCTTTGCAAGAAGATGAAGACACAAAGATAATTGTTTTGGTTTCCAAACCTCCACATCCATCGGTTCTAAAGAAGATTAATGATAAGTTAAGGGAAGTGACCAAACCTGTTGTAACAATATTCTTAGGAGCAGATAGGAATTTAATCAGTGGAGAAGATGTTTATGTTGCAGATACTTTGGAAGAAGCAGCGCTAATTGCTTGTGCTTTATCTTCTAATGAAGATGTGGAAATTGTAAAAGAATTTATAGAAGATCGTAATAAAGAATTAGATGCTATAGCAACTGAAGAAGCAAGAAAAATTGGTAAAAATAGGAAGTATATACGTGGCTTATTTAGTGGTGGAACTCTTTGTGATGAAACTATGATTATATTAAAAAAGCATATAGATAATATTTATAGTAACAGAGCTACAGATAAAAAATATGCTTTAGAAGATCCATCTGTAAGCAAAGAGCATAGCTTGGTAGATTTAGGTGAAGATGAATTTACAGTAGGAAGATTACATCCAATGATGGATTTCACTCTACGAAACAGTCGTATTTTACAAGAAGCAAAAGATGAGGATACAGCAATAATCTATTTTGATCTTGTTTTAGGTTATGGAGCACATTCTGACCCTCTAGATGAGATTCTTCCCATATTAAAAGAAGCACAAAAAATTGCTCCGGATATCTCTTTTGTTTGCCCTGTTATAGGAACAGAAAAAGATCCACAAAACCGAGAAAATATTCTAAAAGTATTGGAGGAAAACAACATTGTTGTTATGCCCACAAATGCTTCAGCTTCAGAATTAGTTAAAAAAATCATTCAAAAAATAGATAGATAAGGAGGAAAAATGGGATTCAAGAAATTATTTGGGAAAAAATTAGAAGTCGTAAATATTGGGCTTGAAAGATTTAAGGATGATCTTGAAATGCAAAATAAAAAGGTTGAACAAGTAGATTGGACTCCTCCGGCGAGTATAGATAAAGAAATATTGAATACTTTGGAAGCTAATAAGGAGAAGATCATTGCAGCAAATGAGAAAGTTCTAAAGATTATTCTTAATGGGAAACCTTTTTTAGTAGATCTTGATATTGCCGGAAATGTTATACCGGGAATGAAAGATAATCTTCTTTTGCATTCCGGACCTCCTATCACTTGGGATAGAATGAGTGGGCCAATGAAAGGTGCAATGATTGGAGCAATGATATATGAAGGTAAAGCTAAGAATTTTGAAGAAGCTGAAAAATTAGGTGCTTCAGGTGCTTTTGATTTTGCTCCATGTCATGAACACAACACT
>JAMOPB010000323.1 GCA_027064945.1 Candidatus Cloacimonadota bacterium | reverse complement strand
TATCATCTGATCCATAACTTCCCATATCTTCAAGATCAAAAAAAACCAGGTCTATTCCATATTCCGGAGGTTGTTGCTCATTCAATAGATTGGCAATTTCCAAAAGAACAGCTACACCGGAAGCAGCATCATTTGCACCACTGATTGGTAGATTGTGATTTTCAGGATTACTATCTTTATCTGCCCAAGGTCTTGTGTCATAATGCGCTGCCAAAAGAATTCTTCGTGGTTGGCGTGGATAAAATCTTCCAATAATATTGATCCCTTCATAAAGTGAATCCGAAATTGTGACTTCGAATTCTTGAGTTAATATCTCAGCATCATTTTCCTCTAGGGTTTGGATTATGAATTCCCGACAAAGCTCAATTTCATTTGAGTTTGGAACTCTTGGTCCAAATTCAGTTTGTTTGATTAGATATTGATAAGCTCTATCGCTTTGAAAATCAGGATATGCTTGGCATCCCATAAAAATGAGAATAACAGATAATAAGATTAAGTATTTTTTCATTATGATATTCCTGGAACATTTTTTGTTAACTCAATAACGAATAATTCATATTACTAAGTGATATTAGCAAATAACATAAGTTATTTTTATCTGTCAATAGCGTTTTTCTGTTTGGATGATGTAAATGATAAATTTCAGGATTAAGTGAGTTGTAATTTTGAGCAAAAAAAAACACCAAGCTGATGCTTGGTGTTAAAATGGTATCCCGTAGCGGAATCGAACCGCTGTCGCAAGAATGAAAATCTTGTATCCTAACCCCTAGACGAACGGGACACAAATTTATAAATGGTGAGCCAGGATGGATTCGAACCATCGACTCTCTGCTTAAAAGGCAGATACTCTACCACTGAGTTACTAGCCCACTTGATTTAACTTGTGTGTCTTAATCTCAAAGACAAAGGCAAATTAGGAAGGTGGGGTTTTCATGTCAAATAATTTTTCTATTTTTTTTATTTTTTTTTGCTCTTAATTGACTAATGATATAGATAATAAAATAAAATTTAAGAAGATACAAGGATGATTTAAATTCTTATAAAATATAATCCGATTCTAATGGAATACGGAAATCCGGGAAAAATAATAACTAATCTTTAAAAAAAGGTTTACATATTTATAGTAAGTTTAGAAATTCAAAATAAAAAAAAGTGGAGTTTTTGATGAATTTATCATTTACTGATGAATTACTAAAATTAGTACCTGAAGGATATCGAGGAGTTGCTTTTTGCAAAATTTGTGAGAACGAACTTCAAAAGAATAAAGCTTGGATTGAGGAATCATATAAAACAATAGTAAAATTACTTAGTGTGATGATAACAAAACAAGCATCAGATATTGATTTTGGAGGTGAGCGTTGTTTAGGTAGAGTTTGGTATAGAGTTTTTGGAAGAAAGCATCCTGCAAATGATATGGGTTTTTATTCAGTGGAAGAAGTTACGATTATGCTGTTGGCAATACTGCAAGAAGATCAACGTGAAAAACTATATGAAAACAAATCAATAGATTTTGCTTTATCTATAAAATTAATTCCGGGAGAGAAACCAATTCGTTTTAGAGGCAGTGTATATTTTGAAAGAAGCATGCTATGTGCAAATTTCCGTCTGATTAACCAAAAATTATTTAGTTTGTTAGAGCTTGGAATTCCGCCTCAGATTGAAAAAAGATTAAATTTGAAATATGAAAAATCGGGATTAATTTTAATTACCGGTATAACAGGTTCCGGTAAAAGTTCTACGTTAGATGCGATTATTAATATGAACAATCGAGATAATGATGCGCATATCATTGTTTTAGGAAATCCAATAGAGTTTGTCCATGAATCAAAAAAATCTTTAGTAACA
>JAMOPB010000322.1 GCA_027064945.1 Candidatus Cloacimonadota bacterium | reverse complement strand
AAAATCTAATAACATATTCTTTCCTCTAAATTTTATCTATCGTTTTAAAATGTATTTTTGCTACTTCATTTAATCTATCTTTTCCAAACTGTTTGGCGAATTCTTTTCCAATTTTAATAACCTTATTGGAAGCACCTTTAGGAAAATCCAAACCAAACTTTTTTGATATTGAATTAATACTATTTAGGAAATGATATCTAGCGATAATAGATGCTGCTGCTACGGCAAGATCTTCTTCCGCTTTTATTTTATGAATTAATTTTATCTCTTTCATACCTTGTAAAGAGTTCACAAGAGTTTTATCGGAAGCAAATTTATCAACAACTGCTCCATCAAAATCATGTTTTTTTTGCAAATTCATAATAACTCTGGAATGCATCCAGGCCAACATTTCATTTAGCTTTTGATTATTCTTTCTGAATTTATCATATAACTCATTGTATTTTGCAGGATAAAGAGAAAGTACTTCAATATTATCTCTAAATCTACTGTGAAGTTTTTTGGCCACATCGATTACCTCTTCATCTTTTAACAATTTGCAATCTTTAACACCTAATTTCAATAGCTCAGATTGCTTTTCTTTTTCTAAGATAAAGCCGCAAACTACCAAAGCACCAAAAAAATCTCCTTTTCCTGATTCATCTGTTCCCGCCCATAAATCCCAACTATGTGATTCTTCTCTTTTTAATTCATCAGCTTTTCCCAATATACCTTGCATCAATGGGCGCAAAGGTGATTTCGGTGAGCCGCCGATAACAGTGGATATACCTTTTTTCTTAGAAAAATAGATATTCACAGCAATAGTTTCTTCATTTTTGGAAAATTTTAACTGAACTCCATAATTAATCTCTTTTTCATCCGATAATTTTAGTCCGACTTTTTCCGCTTTGCGGATTAGTGCAGCCATAAATCCTGTAATTTCTGAACTCATCAAACTAAGATTCCTCAATATTTACTGCTCCGAATACAGCATCTGTTTTTATTATTAACACGTTTTCTCCTTTCACATAAGCAGAATTAGAAAATTTCCTATCACCTAAAAAAGAAACAAATCCTTCCGGTGTTTTTGCTTCACCAAATGCAACACTTACCTTTGTAATTGTAGGAACTTCCGGATTCACCAATATTTTAGCTGTTCCAAAAACCGCAGAAACTTTAACAGTTTTACTGCCATTTGATAAATCTACTCCTCGCAAATCAATAATCCCACTTCCAAAAACAATATTATAATCTGATTCTTCATTACCAGGCATTATATGTTCGCTCTGAAAAAAGGTTGTATTACTATCAGAAGATGAATTGAAATTTCCAAGCAAAAGTTTCACTCCCCACCAGATTATAAAAAGTGCAAAAGCAATTCGAAATAATGGCAAACTGATGTGAAATACTGCTTTGATAACCATTGATATTCCCAAAAGGATTAATGCAAAACCCCATATTAGACTCATTCTCATACTCCCTCCCGTTGCGGGTATTTTATGTTAAAATCTCAAACATTTCCTGAACTCTCTTTTCAATTTCATTAAATGTTTCTCGATAAAAAGATATTTCCAATCCCCAAGGATCATCAATATCACGTTGATATCCTGTAAATTCGGAAAGTGTGAATACTTTCTCGCCAATATTTATATCTAAATCTTGTAATCTTTCTTTATGTTCTTTCGTCATCGTTAAAATCAGCCAACAATCATTTGTAAGCTTTTGGGATAATGTAGTGGAAACATGTGCTGAAGCATCATAACCTTGCTCTTTCAAAACCTGAAAGGAATTATTAGAAATCATTACGCCACTTTCCAAAAATCCTGCTGAGGAAATTCTATATGCCATTTTTTTTTCTTTAACAATTTTC
>JAMOPB010000321.1 GCA_027064945.1 Candidatus Cloacimonadota bacterium | reverse complement strand
TTTATTATAATACTTCTAATAACTTCTTTAAATGCTTTTGCCGCATCTCATACTGTCAAGATTAAAATTACAAATCCAAATTCAGAAACGAACTGTGAGGATAAGTGGTGTCAGGTGCGCGTAGAGATTCCAGCGAAGCTGTATATGGATAAAGGTTGGTTAAGGGAGGATTTGAGTAATCTGGAATTTAGAGATCCAAATTATAGCTACAGCGATTATAAAAATATCGATAATAGGATAGGTCATGGCTACGATATATGCAGGCCTGATACTCAAGAGAACGATTTGTCATGGTGGGTTGATGCTGTAAAAAATGGTAATTTTAAAATAGATAGATTGCCTGTGTGGCTACTTATATATGATTTAAAACACAATGAGACAAGATATATAGATATGATTATAAATAATGATATTTCTGATAGTGAGGAATTATTCGCCAATCCTCGAGCTTTGGTAGATTTTCGTTCTCATTCTAATTGGAGTCCGGACGGAGTTTGTGACTATGAAGACAGGAATAGTAGTAGCTTTGAAGATAATAGATTTTCTGCTAAGTTTAAACCAGGGGAGCCAGAATCTAACTGTGACCCAGAAAAAGAAAACTGTAGAGCCCCATGGGATATAATAGGAAATAGTGTTTTTTATTTCTTTGCTCACGGACTTTGGGAGAATTTTATAGGATGGCAAGATTCAGGTGATGCAAGCTGGGGTTTTGTTTGCGACGAGAATGGTGATAACTGCACAGATGAGCGTTATGGTGTTCCTCAATATGGAATTGATGATAATGGATCTGGCTCGTTTGGTAATGCTGGATTTTGTAACAAATGGGATTGGCATGCTCATTGTGTAAAAAATCTTAGAGTGTTGAGTGATATTAAATATAACCCTGATAAGTATAAAGAGGTTAATACAGGCGAAAACGCTTTCTTTGATACTCCATTTACACTTAGTATGAGACTTTATTTTAAGTCAACAGATGTTATAAATGATCCGGACTTTAATCCTGACTATGCTGAATACTACGAAAATAGCGAGACTAACAAACCATTTTTGGATATATACTTTCTAACCCAACTAAAGGGAAAATCCAACTATTGGGGAGAAGGATGCAGCAGAGATTGGCATCGTGAGCCTCCAACAGACTCATGGCGATGTAGTCCTAATTCTAAAATTATAAATAAATTCCCAGGTTATAAATTGGTAGTTTATAAGCCATCTGATTGGACAAGTTATAAAGATGATAGTCATTTTCATAGATACCATTTAAAGCTTAAACTTTATAAAAAAGCAACAAAAGGAAGCAGTTGGAGTAAAATTGCAGAATTTGATTATCCTATCAAGGAACCTGATGTAACATCTAAGTCCGGATGGTTTTTATACGATGCAACCAAGCATCAACTTGATATAAAAGTTGGTAAAAACAAAATTTATATATTTCTAAATGGCATAAAAATTGGAGAAGTTAATAGAAACGATAGCTGGACAAATGGAGCAATAGGATTTGACAGAAAAATATGGGTGACTTATTGGAGTGATATAAATGAGATTATGGTAAGAAGTTTTTTTAAAAAAGAGCCAAAATCGGAAGTTTATGGTAATGTAGATTTAGAGATTGGAGATGATAATAGTAATTATATTGGAAAAAATATCATAGAGCTTTCTCCTGATGTTCAAAGGGTATACAATTCGATAGGTGGTTCGACCCTTGATAAATATATTTTTGCCACATATAATATTGCAAGAGAAGATCAGGTAAGAGAATTTAAGATTAAAATTAGGAATCGTGGAGATAATGCAGATAATGTAAAGCTATCTTTTGAAATTAATGCATCACCGTCAAATAACGATTGGGTAA
>JAMOPB010000320.1 GCA_027064945.1 Candidatus Cloacimonadota bacterium | reverse complement strand
AGAAGATCTTATTCCTGAAGTAACAAAACTTATCGGTAATTATCCAAATCCGTTTAATCCAACAACAACTATTTCTTTTCAGATTAATAACGAGCAGAACAAACAAGCAGAATTGTTTATCTATAATTTGAAAGGTCAAATGATAAAAAGGTATGAAATTAATAACTTAAAATCAGGCTTGAATGAAATTGTATGGAATGGATTAGATAAGAATAATCAAATTGTTCCTTCGGGAGTTTATCTCTACAAACTCCAAGCCGGAGAGTTTTCTCAGATAAAGAAGATGATGTTGATGAAATAAATAGGAATAAAAATGAAAAAAATGTTAATGATTCTATGCTTATTAGCAGTTTTATCTGTTGTATATGCAGAAATTGATCTTGGGATTACCGAGATCCTTCCCGGAACAATCTATTATGGAACTTCAGCAAATGTTTTCCCAAATATAAAAATCCACAATTATGGGGATGAGCAAATAAATGATTTTGATGTAAATGTAGTTATAAATAACGGAACAGAAGATATTTATAATTTCACAAATAACTTTACTGTTATTGATCTTAATGCAGGTGGAGAAAGATTTGTTACAATGGAAGACCTCTGGACAGTAGATGATCCAAACGCAAATTATACAATTACTGCAACTGTAATTATCGCTAATGACACAAATCCAAATAATAATGAATTTTCTGAAGAATGTAACATCATCCAACTTGAATACCTCGAAGACGCTTATGCCATAAGATATATTATGTATGGAGATCAGAGTTTTGGTTCATTGGAATTGGGAACAGGTGATTACACACAAATTTCCGAAGTTGGTTTAGCTTTCTCAAGTCGTGTCAAAGGGGCTGATTTTGCAGATGGTGTAATGTATGGCATTTATTCTTACTTTACTAATCCCACAGTCAGAGAATTCCATCTGATGCAACCAAATGGAGAGAATATCTTACTTGGTAATATTACATCTGATGATTTTTTATACAACGAGACTATTTCTTCCTTCACCTACGATTATGATAATCACATATTTTATTTCCAAACAACAACCGGTGGAGTGTTTGAACCTAAATTATACACTTTGAATCCATACACATTGGAAGCTAAATTAATTGGGCAGATCAACAATATGCAATTTATGAGTATAGAATATGCCGATGGAATTATGTATGGTATAGAAGTTCAACAACGCAAACTTTGGCAGATTGATATGGAAACCGGAGTTGGAACAGAGATTGGAAGTTTTGGAATAAGCTCAGTAATTTTAGATCAGTGCTTATCTTATGACAGTAGTTCAGGAATTATGTATGCTACTTTCTTTGAAGATGCTTCGGGGGGCTCTTTAGCTACTGTAAATTTAGAAACAGGACAAGCAACAGAAATTCAAACTTATGGTTATAATGATAATATGAAATTCTTTGCTATAAATACAATTGCTATGCTTTCAGCAGAAAACGACATTATATCTTTCACAATTCCGGAGCAAATTGGAGAAACAATAATCGATGATGTTGAACATACTGTTTATTTGGAAGTTCCAACAGGAACAGATATTACATCGCTTGTTCCAACTATTGAAATTTCTGAAAATGCAACAATATCTCCTGCAAATGGAGCAGCTCAAGATTTTTCTAATCCGGTTGAATATACTGTTACTGCTCAAAACGGTGATGAACAAGTTTGGACGGTAACAGTTGCTTTTATACAATTTTCAGACGCAAACGATATAATCTCTTTTACTATTCCTGAGCAAATTGGTGAATCAATAATCGATGATGTTGAACATACTGTTTATTTGGAAGTTCCAACAGGAACAAACGTTACATCTCTTGTTCCAACTATTGAAATTTCT
>JAMOPB010000319.1 GCA_027064945.1 Candidatus Cloacimonadota bacterium | reverse complement strand
TTACAATCATTATGAGCTTTCAAATTTTGCCTTGGAAGGATGTGAAGCAAAACATAATTCTGCTTATTGGGAAGATGCTTATTATCTTGGCTTGGGAGCTGCCGCAGCTGGATATGTTTCTGCTTTTCGCTATCAGAATAATTTGCTGCATACTTATATGCAAGATATGGAAAGTGAAAATCTTTTTTGCAATAGGGAAGAGATAGGACGGGACGAAAAAAAACACGAATATATTTTCTTACATCTAAGAACATCTAAAGGAATAGATTTGGAAGAGTTCAAAAACAAATTTTCAGCAGATTTTATAAAATCTTATGAGGGAATAATCTCAAAATATCGGAATAATTTTATTATAACAGAAACGCATTTTGCTCTAAAAGCAGAATCATATTTCATCTCAAATACTATTTTAAGCGAGTTTATGTAAAAGGAAGTTATTATGAAAAAATTAGTAATATTTATTATCATCAGTTTGGTTTTTCTTAGTTTATCAGCAGAAATTCTGATTCCTATGGATAATACGCAATCAAACCATTTAAAAGCATATGGAATAGCTTTTCAGGCTTTGGTAGATCAATTAGAAGTGCGTTGGCTTTTAAATTATCGAGGCGGAAGTTATCTTATTCAAGATTCCAATGAAATTTCATCTTTATGCAATTTACGTGGTGTAAGTTATGAAGATATCACAGGAGCGGAAATTGCGCAGATTTATTCCGAAATTGAAGCGAATAATATGGATGTAGTTGTGTTGGAAAAGGAACCGAAAATTGCTGTTTATACTCCGCCAAATTCTCAGCCTTGGGATGATGCTGTTACCATGGTCCTTTCTTATGCAGAGATTGAATATGATACAATTTTTGACCGAGAAGTGTTAAGTGGTAAATTAGATGAATATGATTGGTTGCATTTGCATCATGAGGATTTTACAGGCCAATTCGGAAAATTTTATTCAAGCTATCGAAATGCTGCTTGGTATAAAGAAGAAGTGAAAACAAATAGTGATTTAGCAAATTCATTAGGATTTGATAAAGTTTGGCAATTGAAGCATGCCGTAGCTGAAAAGATTAGAGATTATGTGAAGAATGGCGGTTTTTTATTTGCGATGTGTGCTGCTACCGATACATTTGATATAGCTTTGGCAGCAGGAAATGTAGATATTTGCGATGCAGCTTTTGATGGTGATGGAATTGACCCTAACTATGCAAATAAATTAGATTTTTCCAGATGCTTTGCTTTTGAGAATTTCCGATTGGTTACAAATCCCTACGAATATGAATTTTCTAATATTGATGCCAGCGATTATGCCAAATTGCGAGGAGCTGAAGCAGATTATTTCCAACTTTTTGATTTCTCGGCAAAATACGATCCTGTTCCCACAATGCTTACGCAAAACCATGTGAATGTTGTTAATGGTTTTTTAGGCCAGACTACATCTTTTCACAAAGAATTTGTAAAAAAATCTGTGATAATTTTGGGAGAAGCTCCCGGTTTGGATGAGGTTAAATATTTACACGGTAATTTTGGAAAAGGCACCTTTACGTTTTACGGAGGACATGATCCTGAAGATTATCAGCATAAAATCGGTGATCCTGAAACAGTATTGGATATGCACAAAAATTCACCCGGATATCGTTTGATTTTGAATAATATTTTATTTCCGGCAGCTGAAAAGAAGAAGTTAAAAACGTAAAAAAAAAGAGTTTAAAAAAAAGGACGGCTTCAAGAGAGGCCGTCCTTAATTTTTGTTACATCGCTAATTTTAAAATTACAGGTCGATGATCTGTAATATATTTATAAGTTCCATCATTTCCACCTTCTGTGAATTTATCTAATGGTATAACTCTTATATCGGAATTTTTATGGGA
>JAMOPB010000318.1 GCA_027064945.1 Candidatus Cloacimonadota bacterium | reverse complement strand
AAATCGTCAGAACATATTTTGCTCGTTTCTAAGATATTTTCTACCTCGTTTTTTCTTATCATGTACATTTAATTTGCTAAATTACTCTTTGGTTAAGAAAAAACGGATTAATCTTTTCTGATAAAATAATAAACTAAAGATGTTTATTTTGATAACCACCTCACTATTCAAACAAATAAATTACATATATGCCTTAAAGTCATTTTTGAAAGCTTTTTGTCAATTTTTTAATTTAGCAGGCATACCCCGCTAAAAATCAATCAAGTTGTTACAAAATTTGCAGATCATTTTTCTTTCTTCCATATTCTGTAATTTTCTTGTAAATGTTAAACACAATGTCTAATAACTTATATTATTCGATAATAGATGAATTTGTTACTTATTTTTATCTCATTTCTTTTGCTGATAGCGATGTAAGGCAAAACACTGTTGACAGCATTGTATAGGATAATAATTACTGAATCGGAAAAAAATAGAGCAAAAGGAAAGTTTAAATGATAGCTGTATATATAGATAAGAAAATTAGGCAATATGAAAATCAAATAAAATTCACATTTGATTTTATTTTCAAGACATTGGGCTATGAATATAAATATATAAAAACAGCAGCTGAGATTCTTTCAAATGACATTCTAATATATTACGGGAATATTCATCCAACCTTAGAAGAAGCATATGAACTTGTTTTTAGGAAAATAATGTTCTATATTCCTTTTGAATCCGAATTATTTGATTACAATACTCTTTCAGCTGAAAAATTAAGAAATTGTACTTTTGAATTGGAAGCTGGTGTTCCGATATTTTCCAACAATAATATTTTTGTTTCTGAATTGGAAGAATACAATGGATTGTATTATTGCACCTTAGGTTTTGATCTTGTTGGGAATACGTTTTTTCATCTTGATAGCGGATCTCAAATAGTTTTTAGTAAAGAAGAAATTTATGAGAACAAATTTGATATTTATAATGAGGTTCCGTTCGTAAACAGAATGTTGCAGATTTTTGAAAAAGAATTGATGAAAGCTTATGAAGATCAATATCGTTATTTTTTAATTAAAAAAGAGATGTGGCCACAGGCAGAAGAAATGGCTGTTTGTATTTCGCATACGATTGATTCTTTAAAAAAATGGGATATCAAATCAATATTGAAATTAAGTATAATTGATTTTTTCAATTTTTATAGAATCAGCTATTTTTTCCAAACATTTTCCAGCAAAATAAAATATCTTCTAACAAATTACGAAGAGTATTGGAATTTTGATAAAATTACCGAATTGGAAAATCAATATAACTTGCTCAGTACATATTTTTTGGGCGTAGATATGCATAACAAAAGTTTTGATTATGATATCGAAGATGAAGATCTTAAGGAAGAATTATCAAAGATAATGAATCGGAAATGCGAGATAGCTTTGCTTGCTCCGGAATATTCGGAAAAAGAAGATATTTATGCGAGTCAGAAAAAGATAATTTCTAACCTTACCGGTAAAACTAAAATAGGTGTAAGGCAACAAAATTTAGGATATGACCGCAAAGTTACAGCAGAATTGCATGAGAAAAATAATTTCCATTATGATTCTTCTTTATGTTATTCCAAAACAAGTGGTTTTAAAAACGGGATTGCATCCGGTTTTAGGCACTTTAGAAGATTGAATTTTGAAGTTCCTGAAGGTGGCGTAATTAATTTCAGTTTAAATCATATTGAAATCCCGATTGTTTTTGCTGCGAATACATTAGTATTATCAAAATATAAAGTAGTTCCGGAAGAAGATGCTAAGCAACTTGTAAGAAAATTAATTAAAAACAGCAAAGATGTTCAAGGATTGTTTGCTTATGATTTCCCAATGACCTCTTTTGCAGATGTG
>JAMOPB010000317.1 GCA_027064945.1 Candidatus Cloacimonadota bacterium | reverse complement strand
ATTATGTTACGATTATCAGTTTAGGTTGTGGAAAATTGGTTTATTTTTTTTTAAATCAAATACTTAGATAGATATTTTCAATTATTAATCCGACCGAGTTTATTTTATACTCTAATATCTTCTAAGATTATTATTAGAATTGATATTACAGAATATAGAATCATAATCAATCACCGTCTTTTTAATAATGAATCTTACTCAGGGTAAAATCTTTCCTTTATAGCATTTAGAAAAATTGCCAATTGACCTGCTAACAATCCCATTCCAAACATAGCAATGTCCGGTTTAATGAAATACACCACAACAACAGCATAAATTATAAGAGAAAAAAAACGTAAATAATAACCTTTTGCGGCGGCAATTTTTGCTTTTTTTTCGGACAAAATAAGTGTTTTTGACACATTGTTATGAAGCCATATTAAGCGAATAGCGCTAGCAAAAGAACCTAAAAACCATCCTAAAGCTTGTGGTAAAATCCAATATCCCAAAATAATGAATGGCACATTTGTATAAGCGACAATTTTTAATAATTTTATTAAGTATTTATCTTTGATCATTGTTATCATCTTCGTCTTCTTTTAAAATAGTTTTTTGTAGTAGTTGGAACGCTGCTAAACTTCCGGCAATAACACCCAATATTGTTCCGCCTGCTATCCATAAAATCCCACCGGGTAGATGGTTACTTAGGAATAATCCTATAAAGAAGCAGATCAATAAAGCTGAGATCACAACTAAACCTAATTGTGAAATCAAGGTTATGTATTTGAGCACTTCAATATTATTTTTCCAATTCGGTTTCAATTCCGGTTTCATTGTTATCCTGTTTCATGTTGCTATAGCCATTAAAGATGGCTCCTTCATGAATTTTTAATATTTTTGCAGTAATATCCCCTTTAAGCTGCGCAGTTTTTTCTAATTCGACAGCTTCTTTTGTGATAATATTACCTTGGACATTTCCGTAAATCAAACATTCTTCCGCTTTAATATCGGAAATTATTTCTCCCTCTTCGCCAATTTCCACAAAACCGTCAGATTCGATATTTCCTTCCACAAATCCATCAATACGAATTCCGCCTTTGATTTCCATCTCACCTTTAAATTTGCAATCTTTGCCAATAAAGGTTGCTAAATCGATCTTTCTGTTTTTTGCCATTCTTAATTCCTTTTCTTGATAACTGTTTCAGGATCAATATTCTCTCCATTCACCATTATTTCGAAATGCAAATGAGGCGCTGTGCTATTGCCTGTGTTACCACTTAATGCGATCACTTGACCTTTTTTCACGGTTTCACCGATTTCTACTAAACTGTTTTGCAAATGTGCATACAATGTGGCATATTGATTGAAATGATCTATTAATATCACGTTTCCGAAATATTCATCTTCATAAATAGAAAGCACTTCCCCATCGGCTGCACTTAGTACTTTTGTCCCACTTTTAGCAGCAAAATCCATAGCCGGATGTTTGCTACTAAATCTTTGGCTAATTTTATATTTCCCATCAAGAGGAATTAAATCCGGAGTACGAGGATTTTGGAAAACTTGCTTGGAAGATTTTTTCTCCTCGATTTTGTCGATTAAATCTTCTAATTCTTCTTCCTTACTTTTATTAGTAGCAAAATCGGAAAGCGATTGAACTTTTTCTTTTAGAATTTCTATATATTTATCATTAGCAGAGATTTTTTCACCTTTCTCAATCAGTTTTTGTCGTAATTTATTATTTTGATGATAAAAGTAGAAACTTATTCCCACAGAAATCGCTAATAATATAAAAAGAAATTTTTTCATTACTTTATCCCCATACTTCGTAAGATATTTTTTAATTCGGCGTAGCTTTGATATTTTAAGATAATTTTCCCGCTATTTT
>JAMOPB010000316.1 GCA_027064945.1 Candidatus Cloacimonadota bacterium | reverse complement strand
ATTAAGTAGCAATCCCAATGAACAACAAAATGAATAGACTTGAATACAGAGGGTTTATTGCAAAAAAAATCCCCGTCCTACTTAAGATTGAATATGAAAAATATGACCCTGAAAAAATTTCAGCGGAACTCATTTTGTTGGGCACCCAAGAAGAGTTTGGTAGAAAATTTAGTGCTTGTCTTGGCGGTGACAAATACGGAAATTTGAAAATAACGGGAGAAAAGGAGGATAACTATCACGTAATGCTCAGGAATATTAGTAGGTGGACCCATCAACAGAATAATGCAACTTTATACATCGATAGTTTTGAATATGGCATCTCTGACATTCCGGTAAAAAATCCAGAAAACATCTATGTTACTGTTGAGTTGACCCCAAGTGGCATATTAAGAAAATGGGGATCAAGAGAATTACATTATGATGGAAGCATCAAGGTTAGAAATTGCTATCCTGAAGAAATTGAATGGGAGCTAGATATTGGTAAGGGAAAAGCGTTCACCAGATACACTTATGAAGAATATAAAATTTTTGACAACAAAGCAACTATTCAAATTGAACGTCCA
Organism: Candidatus Cloacimonadota bacterium; assembly: GCA_027064945.1. Taxonomy (GTDB): domain Bacteria; phylum Cloacimonadota; class Cloacimonadia; order Cloacimonadales; family TCS61; genus DAOWES01. Next base: position 1,306 of record JAMOPB010000316.1, on the reverse strand, counting down.
TCTTTAACCTTTAAAATAGATACAACCCAAAATCTTAGCACCAATGAAATTAAAAATAAAATTGAAAAGGAAGCTAGTGATTTTTCTTTAATTCTTTCTTTATGTTATCGAAAATTAGTCAGTTGGTATGAGATTAACTTTTGTATAATATCAAAAGATAGAAATGCAAATATAATTTCTCCGATAATTAGGAAAAAAATTTATACTAAAACATATCCAGACCATGAAGAAGAATTAATAAATTATAGAGATCTAATTAATGGTGGTTTACCAACATTGGTTAAAAATTTCAGGAATTCACCAATAAATGACGCACTTCGCAGGAGCATTACATTTCTTGCTTTATCACAGGCAAACAATACAATTGAAGTAAAATATTTTTTATCGATAGTCGCTCTTGAATCATTTTGTGACGGATTTATTGAACTTGAGAATGAAAAAGTAAAAATTCCAAGTGGAAAATGGAAAAGAATAGAACGTCAATTAAGAAATGCGTTAAAATCAATCTCTGAGAAAGAGGAACTGTCACAATATATTGAAAGAATAAAGAAAAAACTACCTGAGTTAAAGATTATGACAACTATTGATAAAATTTTACTCTGCTGCAACGCGCTTGGTGTTAAAGCTAATGATCTTTGGGGAAGTGATGGATTAGAAAGTGGCTTACGTAAGGCATTGGAGATGAGAAACAATCTTTTTCACCGTGCCTATTGCGAAGATCCATATTTTCTTTACGCAAATTTTGTTCGCATACAAGTTTTAACAGAGCGTCTAATCCTAAAACACCTTAAATGGCCATGTGAAAAAATATGGAGATGGTATGATCAAAAAATACGCAGGGCAGAAATAGATATAATAAAATTAAACACTTAACAAGTCGGTTCAGCGGACTCGCTAACCGCTCGCCGCTGACCTCTAACGTTAGCCCTAAATAAAAGTGATGAAAAAAGTTATTAATAGAGAAGTAATAATAAAAGAATAATAGAAAATAAAAGAAAAATATAAAGATAAAATTATTAAGATAGGTATATTTGGCTCTATAGCAAGAAATGAATATAATCAAAAAAGTGGTATAGGTGTAGTTGTAGAACAGAAATATTCAGATTTGTTTTTGTTAGGTAGGATAAAAATAGAATTGGAAGAAAAATTTAATAATCATGTTGATATTATAAGAGTTAGAAATGATATAAACCCATCTTTGAAAAAAAGAATAGAAAGAAATTCTATTTATGTATAACGATAAGGAATTGATAATAGAAATCTTACAGTAAATAAATAATGCATTAGAAGTTATTCTATATCGTTG
>JAMOPB010000315.1 GCA_027064945.1 Candidatus Cloacimonadota bacterium | reverse complement strand
TGGAAAAGTAAAAACCTGTCTTTACTCTGCAATAAAATTTTAGAAACAACCATATACAATCACGAAATCGGAAATACTGAACTCAAAAAAGAAATAATATTGACGTTAATTACGTCGGTATTTTTTTATCCCCTCTAAAGGGAGTATAAAAAATATGGATAAGATTATGAATGAACAATTAAGCTCATTAAACGGTTTAATGAGTCTTGGAATGAGTGAAAGAAGTGCAAAAGTTTATCTTGCACTTCTACAAAAAAAAGATGCTTCTGTTCCTGAGCTTCACAAATTAACAGCTATCCGTCAAAATAAACTTTATGAAGTACTAAACAATCTCATTCGTGACGGTTATTGTTCTGAGAAGAAAAATGGAAATAAAAGATTTTTTAATGCTGTTAATCCCGAAATATCTATAAGCAGGGCATTGAGAAAAATTGAAAAGAATTTAGAAGATGGTTATATTCTCAAAGATTCCCTTGTAAAAATTTATAATAATATTGAAGATATTAAAGAACCTTTTGAATATATAGAAATAATTCACGGAAACGATAATCTTCATAACAACTATTTAGAATTTATAAAAAACTCTGAATCTGAAATCTTCAGTTTTGTTCGTGCTCCTTTTGCAGGAATAACTGTAGAAAAACAGGAAGAACAATATAATGCTTTCAACGATTTTCAGAAAAAAGGGGGAAAAGCCAGAACAATTTATGAAGTAAATGAAAACTCGATTCCCTTGATTTTTAACATAATAAATAGAAAAAATAGAGAAGATATTGAATTTCGAATTGCTTCCAAGCTTCCTCTAAAGATGAATATTTTTGATAAACACACATTAATGATAGCCGACAAATCCACTCTCGCCGGAGAAAATGAATTTTCAATGACAGTGATAAAACAAAAAACTACAGTAGATGGTTATTATGCTTTGATGGAATTTCTTTGGGAACAAAGTGAGGATTATGAAAGTTGGATAGCTAATAATAAAGAACTTATGAATAGCAAATTAGAAGAATATGAGAAATTAATTATTCAATAAAAAAAATAAGAGGTAAGAAAATGAAGAAAATGATTATGATTTTTAGTTTACTAACAATTCTATCAATGGTATATGCTACAACCGATCTCGGTGTAACAGAAATCCTTCCCGGAACAATCTATTACGGAACTTCGGCGGATATATATCCTAATGTAAAAATTTATAATTACGGTGATGAAACAGTAAATGAATTTGATGTAAATGTAGTGATTAATAACGGAATGCAAGATGTGTATAATTTCACAATGAATGTTACAAATATTGTTCTAAATTCAGGAGAAGAAACATTCATTACAATGGATGAGCTCTGGTCGTTCGACGATCCGAACGCTAATTACGAAATTACAGCAACTGTAATTATTGATAACGACACAAATTCGAACAATAATGAACTTTCTGAAGACTGTGACATCATCCAACTTGAATATACCGAAGATGCTTATGCTTTAAGATATGTATTTTATCAAGATAAAACATTTGGCTCGTTAAATTTAGATTCTGGAGATTATTCCATTATTGCTGATGTGAATCTTTCTTTAGCACTTCAAGCACGCGGGGCGGATTTTGCCAATGGAGTAATGTATGGAGTTGTGTCTACTTATGGCGGTGCGTACCCGAGAGAGCTTCATATTATGCAATCGGATGGACAGGATATTAATCTCGGTGACATAACTTCAGAAGATTTTTTGGATAATGAGTATATATCAGCTATAACTTATGATTATGACAATCATATTTTCTATATTATTACTACTTGTTGGGGGGAAATTACACCTCGATTATATACATTAAATCAATTTACATTAGAAGCAAATTTTATTGGGCAAATGAATGA
>JAMOPB010000314.1 GCA_027064945.1 Candidatus Cloacimonadota bacterium | reverse complement strand
AGGAGAAGTTTCGATACGAGCTAAGATAGATTCAGGATATTTATCAGCTTCATCTGCAAAGAAAACTAATTGACCTGTTGCAGCACCTGGAGATGCTGGAAGTCCTTTTGCAATAACTTTTGCATTGCTGATAGCTTCTTTGTCAAATACAGGGTGAAGTAATTCATCCAATTTGTTTGGATCAACTCTTTGAATAGCTGTTTCAGTATCGATGAAGTCTTGTTCAAGCATTTCAATTGCCATGCGAACCATTGCAGCACCGGTTCTTTTACCTGTACGAGTTTGGAGTAACCACATTTTTCCTTCTTGGATAGTGAATTCGATATCTTGCATATCACGATAGTGGTTTTCAAGTTTTGTTTCAATTTCGCAAAGCTCTTTGTATAATTCCGGCATCGCTTCTTCCAATGAAGGATATTTGGCGGCTCTTTCTTCTTCAGAAACACCTGCAAGTTTTGCCCATCTGCGACTACCTTCCAAAGTGATTTCCTGAGGAGTTCTAATACCTGCAACTACATCTTCACCTTGTGCATTGATTAAATATTCTCCATTAAAAATATCTTCACCTGTAGCAGCGTCACGTGTAAATGCAACACCGGTAGCTGATGTCTCTCCCATGTTACCGTAAACCATAGATTGTACGTTTACAGCTGTACCCCATTCTGAAGGGATTTTGTTCATATTACGATAGTAGATTGCACGTGGATTGTTCCAAGAACCAAAAACAGCACCGATTGCACCCCAAAGTTGTTCCCAAGGATCACTAGGGAAATCTCTGCCTGTAACTTCTTTAACTGCTTTTTTAAATTTTTCTACTAAAACTTTTAAATCATCTGCAGTTAATTCAGTATCATTTTCTACACCTTTAGCTTCTTTCATCTCTTCGATGATTTCTTCAAATGGATCGATGTCTTCTTTAGTTTTTGGTTTCATGTCCAAAACTACATCACCATACATTTGAACAAAACGACGATATGAATCCCATGCAAAACGCTCATTTCCGGATTTCTTTGCTAAACCTTCTACTGCGTCATCATTCATACCTAAGTTCAAAACTGTATCCATCATACCCGGCATTGAAACTCTTGCACCGGATCTTACTGAAAGCAATAATGGATTTGTGTTATCTCCAAATTTCGCTCCCATAATCTCTTCACAATTCTTAACTCCGGCTTCAACTTCATCTTTTAAAAGCTTGATAGTTTCTTCTGCACCAATTTCATTCCATTCGGTACATACTTCAGTAGTAATAGTGAAACCAGCAGGAACAGGAACACCAATTAGGTTCATTTCCGCTAAGTTAGCACCTTTACCACCGAGAAGATTTTTCATTTCTGTTTTACCTTCTGCTTGGCCGTTTCCAAAAGTATAAACTCTTTTTAAGCTCATAATAATTCTCCTTAATTTATTTCATTTCAGTAAGTTAGTTATTTTCGATATTTTCTTGATTTTTGTATTTGATAAACATATTTTTATAGCTTATTTGTCAATTTAAATATCACTGTCAAAATAATTTATGCTTTAATACAAAAATTACGATATCTGAAGTTTGATAATTCTATTCTTTCCCAAAAATTGTTAGGATAAATTTATTATGAATTTAGATATTTTGAAGTAACTCCTACTCTTTTGCAATGAGCGAAAATCGGACAAGTATCGCATTTGGGATTTATCGGAGTGCAATGATTTTGTCCGAAAGCAACCAAGTAGCTGTTGAAAGAGATCCAATATTCTTTAGGTAATTTTTTGCGCAAAGCCATTTCAGTTTCGTAAGGAGTTTTGGTTTTCACATAACCCAATCTATTGGAAATTCTGTGAACATGAATATCAACACATATTGCCGGCTTTTTAAATGCGACAGCTCTCACTAAATTTGCT
>JAMOPB010000313.1 GCA_027064945.1 Candidatus Cloacimonadota bacterium | reverse complement strand
GTTTAGATGCATAACCTGATAGAACTCTTCAAGCGGGAACATCTCATCCCAAGTTTTACCATAATCTGCAATTAATTTTTCTTCCGCTTTTTTAAAGAGCTTAGGATGCCAATCACGAATAATTGTATTCATTGGATGATCTGCACTTCCGCAATCCACACCAATCCATTTTATTTCCATCTCTAATGCCCATTCATGAAATTCCGGACTTGGTCCGGGATGTTTTACAAAATAACGAATTTCATCAGATTCCGGTTGATCCCAACTATATCTGTGATATCCGGTGTTGATAATTAATATATCACCTTTTCTGATATCCGCTTTTTTCATTAGCATCTCAGGAGAATAAAGTGAATAGTCAGAAACTTCGTCAGAAATATCTACCACAACACCAGGTCCAATCCAATCTTTGATAGGAACTTCACCGATTGTTTTTCCATTAGCATAAAAATGTATTTGCCCATCAATATGAGTTCCTACGTGATTACTTGTTTGAATAATCTGTCCATTTGCACCTTGCCCCATATGAGCTCCGGCTAATCTTTTGAAATATTGGATTTGAAGTGGCATGTAGCTTGGCCAAGGTGGTGTATGAATACTTAATCTTTGTGTAAGGTCATATACTTTAACTTTGTCCATAAACTCTAAAAATTCTTGTGGTTTCATAATTTTCTCCTTTTTTTTAGTTTCTTTTTATCAATTTGATTATTATTTCTTTAATTGTTCCGCTAAACCTTTTGCTGCTTTCACAAACGGTTCCATTGGTGCACTAAGAACACCGGCACCCACTTGACCTATTCCCGGATTTTTATGAGCAACACCGGTATCAATAAATGGCAAAATCCCCTTTTCAACAACTTTTGTAACATCTATACCTGTAGGAGTACCACGGAAATTCAAATATGGGATTTGATAAATATTATTTTCTCCAAACGCAATTTCATACATAGTTAATGTATAATTTACAGCATCATTTGCAGATCCGCCAACAAACTGAACAATTGCAGGTGAAGCAGCAATAGCAAAGCCACCCAATCCGGCAGTTTCAGTAATTGAGCTATCTCCAATATCAGGGTTAGCATCTTCTTTTGTAAAACCCGGGAAATAAAGAGCATCAGGAACCAAAGCAGGTCCTACAAACCATGAATTTTTCGTTCCTGCTAATTGAAGACCAAAATCAGTTCCGTTACGTGTCATAGCAATTACAATACTACTATTATCAATATTTCTTGCTGCATCTAAAGTAACTTTAGCAGCCGGCATAGACAAGTTTAGGAAGAAATGGTCATTACCATTAATAAAATCTAAAACTTTTGCTGCAACTTCAGGATCTTTACAGCTTTTAACAATTGCAGGTGCTATTGTTCTATAAAATAATGATGTTCCGGCACGATTTCTATTATGAACTTCATCTCCCATATGAAGTGCTTGAGCGATAAGATTTTTTAAATCAATTTTCCCACTCTCTTTAAGCGCATCTTTTAATGTAGGATAAAGAACATTTTCCATCCATTTAAGTTTAGTGATTGTTTCTTCATCATACGCACCATATCTAAGAACTTTACCCAAACCTTCATTCAAAGTACAATATGCATAATTCCCATATTCCTCATTCTTTAGAACAAAAACCGGCATTGAAGCAGAAACAACACCAGCCATCGGTCCCACAGTGTTGTGTTCATGGCATGGAGCAAAATCAAAAGCACCTGAAGCACCTAATTTTTCAGCTTCTTCAAAATTCTTTGCTTTACCTTCATATATCATTGCTCCAATCATTGCGCCTTTCATTGGTCCACTCATTCTATCCCAAGTGATAGGAGGTCCGGAATGCAAAAGAAGATTATCTTTCATTCCCGGTATAACATTTCCGGCAATATCAAGATCTACCAAAAAAGGT
>JAMOPB010000312.1 GCA_027064945.1 Candidatus Cloacimonadota bacterium | reverse complement strand
CAAACAGGCGAAAATTTGTGAGGACTATCAATGATTAAAAAAATAGGTATCATTTTACTTAGTGCATTCAGTATATCCGCATTGAATGCAGATCTATTGAATTTCGATAAAGTTATTAAAAATATAAAAGGTGTCGGAAAATATCATAAGAATAAATATTCCGAAGCTACTGAAAATTTCAAAGAAAATGCTTTGGAACATCCCGAAGATGCAACCTTGCACTATAATTTGGGAAATGCTCAATTTAAAAGTGGAGATTTTGAAGCAGCCGAAAACTCCTATAATCTAAGCTTACGCGATCCGAAATTTCCGCATAGATCAGAAGCTCTGCAAAATATCGGAAGTATAAAATTCCAAGAGAAAAATTATCCGGAAGCTATTAAATATTTTCGTGATTCTCTTTTGGAAGATCCTTCCAATGCTGCTGCAAGACACAATTATGAAGTAACTTCTCGTTTGTTGCAAAAGCAACAGAACCAGCAGCAACAACAGAATCAAGATAACCAGAACAAAGAAAACAACAAAGATCAAGATCAGAAAAAATCTGATGAGCAGAAGAAAAACGAAGAGCAGCAAAAACAAGAACAGAAACAACAAAAGAAAGATAAAGATCAACAAGAACAAAAAGAGAAACAAGAGCAGCAAAAACTTGAAAAACGAGAAAAGAAAGAAAAAGATGATGCTGAAAAAATATTAAAAGCATTGATGCAAAAAGAACGTGAAGAACAAGAGAAAAAGAAAGAAAAACTTGAATTGGAAATTCCTAAAGAAGGAAAATATTGGTAAAGTATTTCGGGAGAACATCATGATAAAAAAAATACTAAGTTTATGCTTATTAATTATCTCAATACAGCTCTTCGCTTCTAATATTCAGATCGAGAGTTACGTTGATCGAACAAATATCGGAATAATGGATAGATTGCAACTTACCATAGAAATTTCAGGTTCCAAAGCAAACAAAATATCTGCACCGAACCTACCGAATATTGATAATTTCAAAAACTTGGGTTACAGCACAAGTAGCTCATCTTCATATTCTTTTGTTAACGGTAAAGCAGAATCTACCGTAACAAAGAAATTTATCTATTCATTAAAACCGCTTCGTAAAGGCTCACATCTTATCCCGCCTTTGCAAATTAAATTTGATGGTAAAACATACACCACAGATCCTATCACAATTAATGTAACAGACGGTTCCACTCAATCGGTGCCATCAAGTATTCGCTCAAGTTCACGTGAAAATAATACAAGCTCGCGCGTAAGTGATAATCTGTTTTTAGAAGCAACAATTAATAAAAACACCGTTTATGAAGGCGAACCGATAATTGTAGAATATGTGCTTTATACAAGGTATGATGTTTCAAATTTATCTTTCGGAGAAGAATCTAATTTTCAAGGATTTTGGAAAGAAAATCTATATACGCCAAACGAAGTAGATTTTTCTTCTACAACAAGAAACGGTATGCGATTTAAAACAATGCTTATGCAAAGGGTTGCTTTGTATCCGAATGAAACAGGTAATTTGCAAATTCCAACTTTGAATATAAATGTAGATATTTTAACTCAGCCAAGAAGCTTTTTTGATTTTGGTTCAACCAAATCTTTTGAACTTACAAGCAAACCTAAAAAAATAAAAGTGCTGCCTTTACCTGAATCACCTGAGAATTTTTCAGGAGCAATAGGAAAATTCAAACTTAATTCAAAAATCAGTAACGATGATCTAAAAGTAGGAGATTCTTTTACATATACTTTGGAAATTACAGGTTCAGGAAATTTCAAACATTTTGAGCTACCGAAATTACCAAATGTTAAGCATCTTCGCTTTTTAGATCCGGAAATTGAAACAGAAATCAGCAAAAATAATACAACCGGCAAAAAAACGATAAAATATTTAGTAATTGCGCAAGA
>JAMOPB010000311.1 GCA_027064945.1 Candidatus Cloacimonadota bacterium | reverse complement strand
ATTACTTTTTGCAACAACAGTACATCCGGAGTGATTTCGATTTATCGAAATTGTATCGAAGGATGAAGATGGCATAAAGATTTTTATCCACGAATTACACGAATAAACACGAATTTTTGATTATTTATAGTTTATGGTTTGTGGTTATGTATTTCCAATTAAAAATTCAGAATTCAAAATTCAAAATTTAACATTCTTCAGTCTTATCGCTGTTTTCATAAAGTCGGTTAAGAAAGCGGATAATGTTATGTTTATTAATTGTAGCGCAACTTGCTTAGTGGTTTGAGGCTTGATGTTTGTGGTTTGTATTTTGAGATTTTAGGTTATATGTTTCTCAATTCAAAATTAAGAATTCAAAATTCAAAATTATTTACGCTTTCCCCTTTTCCCTTTAGTGTCTCTTTCCCAATTTACAGAATAAGATATTTGACAATTATTGGCATTAATATTCTCTATAGCAAATTAAAATTTTTGGAGGTCAGATGCTTTACTCAGTACTTTTGGTGGCTAGTGAGCCCACAAAGATAAACCTATTTTCCATAGCAGTTAAGGGTGGATTTTTAATGCTTGTTCTTTTGCTTATCTCGATAGTTGCTGTTGCAATTATTATCAATAGAATGCAAGTGTTAAAAAGGTCAAAAAATGTCGATGAAGAGCTGGTGAATAAAATAAATCAGCAATTAAAGATGCGTGGAGTTGAGCATGTTTTAGCTTCTGAAGAGTTACAAAACAATATTCCTATTGCAAATGTGATACGCAAAGCTTTGGAATATTATCAAGGCAGTTGGACAGAGATCAGGGAGATAATTGAATCTTCCGTAAAACACGAAATCCATCTTTTGGAACGATATTTGGGTACTTTAGCAACTTTTGCAGCGATTGCACCATTAATTGGTTTTTTGGGAACTGTAACAGGAATGGTGAAAGTATTTATGAAAATCGGTGAGACAGGTGGCGGAGTTGATATCAGTTTGCTTGCCAGCGGAATTTGGGAAGCTCTTATCACGACTATTGGCGGGCTTTCTGTAGGAATTATTACAATTTTGTTTTACAATTATTTAGTTGGTAAAATTGAGAATTTAGCACAACAATTGGAAGATGAAACAAATGATTTTATTTTCACACTTAGGAGACTAAAAGATGAAAATTGAGCTTGCTAAAAAGCGAATCACAACGGCTGCACTTATCTCATTTACCGATGTGATTTTTCTGCTTTTACTTTTCCTTTTGATCTCATCAAGCTTTATCACTCATTCCGGAATTAAAGTTGATTTGCCGGCTTCCACTTCTGTGGAAAATGAATTTAATAAAAATATAAGTCTTACGCTTACAGCTAATAATGAGGTTTTTATTAATGATATCGCAGTGCAATGGGATGATGTTCCTGCTGAATTAAATAAACGATTGATAGATGATCCGGAGCAAGTTATTGTAGTGCGAGCAGATCAAGATGTTGTTCTAAAAAAGATTGTGAAATTATTGGATTTAGCACGACAATCAGGTTCAAATAGATTTTTCTTAGCTACCGATGTAAGGAATAAATTGGCAGATGAATAATTCATTAGGCAAATCAAGCATATTGATTTCTATTTTTTTGCATTTGTTATTGGTTGGTCTTTTTCTTGTTTTAAAATATGAGCTGATTCCACCAGAACTAAAACCGATAAAGGTAATGCAATTTGGGTATCGAGAAGTTTCTCATTCACAAAATAAAAATGCTGGAATAAAGCCAAGTACTCCTAAAGTTTCCGATTACAAATATGGGAAAAAAAGTAGTCAAGCGCCTAAGAAAGTAAATGTTCCGGCTGCAAATATTGAAAGCAACGATAAAGTTTTTGTGCCTCAAAGTACTAAAAAAGTCCTGAATAAATTGGATTTGAATGAAGATATCGGGAATAGTTTTAAAAATGCCGATACAA
>JAMOPB010000310.1 GCA_027064945.1 Candidatus Cloacimonadota bacterium | reverse complement strand
CAATAATCTTGATGAAAATTATAACCGAAGAAACTACTAAAGCTATAATCACCTGCTTGATAAATATCGTGCCCGTCAGCATCAAAGCTATAACCTAAGCCTAAAAGTGCACTAAACATTCCTCCCGGTTCTTGATTACAATAAAAATCGTTCCCTGCTAAATCAATCACCCAATAAAATGGATTTTGTGCTTTGGAAGAAAGAGCCGATTTGTAAATATCATCACCGGAACAATCTAAGATGAAAACATAGTTTTCTTGATAAATATCAATATTATCAGAACCAATAATCATTTTACCGAAATCTGAATTATATGTTATAGGTTTATCAATTTCCCAATTCCGCTTAAGCAAAAAATCTTTTATTAAATCAAAAGCTATTTGCTGCTGATAAGCAGCATTCATTAAAGATTTGAAATCTACTTTTGCTATAATTGCAGAAAATTCTTGATCATCAATTTCAAATTCTTGTATATTTTGATCTTGGAAAAATTTTTGATACCGGAGTGTATCGGCTTCCTCCATATGAATCGAGTAGGCGATATATTTTAATTTATCAATTTCATCTTGGGAAAGCAATTCAAATGCATTTCGGAAATCTTTTTCTGTATCTTTCCAAACTAATTCCACATAATTAAAAACATCTTTGGGCGAGTTTATCTGATCTATTACTTCACCATAATTCTTTGTTTTCGCAAAATCTGTTTGATATAGAATTTTGGAACTTTTTGATAAAAACTCCGCAACTGTCTCATTTTCCAAACATTTTTTAAATTCATCGGCTAAAATAGGAAATTTGAAAGGTTCGTTAATTACATCAACAATTGCCGGAATTTTAAATTTCGTATCAGCTGACCAATCTTTTAAAAAATCAGCGGAATTAGCTGCCTGATTATTTTCTATTAGCAACTGTTCAAATAGCTCTCTATCTTGATCCCATAAAATTTCTGCATTTAAAATGCTAAATATACCAAATAATATAACAAAAACTAATCGCTTTTTCTCTCTGACAAAATTCATCATCGGCTCTCCGAAACTTTTTATGTGACTAACAAAACTAATTTTGAAACTTAATTTATTACCATTTTGAGTCAAGATAAACAATTTTCTCCAAGTTTCGCAATTTCCATTATAGCTATCACACAAATATTCTTTAATAAAAATAGTCACAAACCAAAACTTTCCCCGTTATTACTACTTGACAGTAAGCAAAAAAAATATTTTTTAAAAATGAGTAATAAAATTACCAAATCAAGGAATAATATGAAAAAAAGAAAACATGTGCATGAGAATAAGAACAATAAGCCCAGCATTATAGAGAGAATAAGATTTTGGCTTTTACTCATTATCTCTTTTTATACGTTTATTATAATTTCTTATAGTGCTATCAACTTATTTATTGAGCTTAACTATCAATCGGAACAGATAATAGAACAAGAAAGCAAAAGACAGCATAAAATTAGTCAAAATGCAGTAGATGAAGCAATCAAAATAATAGAATTACATTTAGATTTCTTGGAAAAAACTAAATACCCAGACCAAGACATAACCCGGCTTTTTTCTAATGAATTTTTGCAAGCCAACTTTCCGCCTCAATCAACTGATCAGCTTATTCAACAAGATATAAAAAAATACCAAAACATAATATTGGAAGAGGTTAGCAGGATCAGATTTGGAAAAAACGGTTATGTTTTTATAAATGATTACAAAGGAAATGCCTTACTCACTCACGGTCTTGTCAAAAATGATGGGACTAAGTTATGGGAAATTGATAAAAAAAATCAAATTATTCTAAGATCATTATTCCAAAAAGAGCTCGCATCTGCAAACTACCCGAAAGGTAGATTTATATATTACAAATTCCCCAAACCGAACAATAATAATAAATTTATAAATAAGACATCTTTCATCAAATGTGTACCT
>JAMOPB010000309.1 GCA_027064945.1 Candidatus Cloacimonadota bacterium | reverse complement strand
AAATGTAGAAAACGAAATTTATGAATATAAAGCAATCTATATGCAATCAATGTTTAATAGTATCCTCGTTGGAGCTAGTTATATTGAACCGGGAATGTTGGAAAAAAGTGAAGATATTAATAAAGAATCAAAATTTTCTTATAAAGGAAAAGATGCTTATTACACTACAACTCCGGAAGGAATTTCTGTAATGTATGTTATTTATCCTAAACACAAAACTCTGATTTCAGTACTAAAAATGAAAGATGCTTCCAAAGAAGATTTGATTAAAATATTGGATTCTATCAAATTCTAATATTGAATGGAGTGAGAATAATTGAAATTTTATTTTAAATTGCAATTTCGTAGATTGCTAAGAATGTGGGAAGAACAGAAGATATATCCGTCTTTTGGAATTATTCTTAGCATTTTACTTTTTATTGTGTTTAGTAAATTATTGTTTATGAAGATTAGATATGCTGGATGGATATATCTGATAATCTCGATTTATTCTCCTATTGTGTTGAGTAATTCTCAACGAAATAACTTTCTGAAAAGCATCTTTAAAACTAATGATTTTTATAAGATAAAACTAGTTGAAAACTCTATGATGATTGTCCCATTTTCTTTGTATTTACTATACGAGAAATTATATGTTATTTCAGCAATTTCTTTACTGCTTATTGTGGTGACTTCTTTTCTTGAGTATAGAAGAAAATCAACTGTGATAATCCCTACACCTTTTAAGAAACATCCGTTTGAATTTATTCAAGGATTCCGTAGATTTTTCTTCTTATATTTGATCTCGTACTATCTGTGTTATCAAGCGATTCTTGTACAAAATAGCTACTTATGTTTATTTGCTTTGGCTCTTCCATATTTTCTAAATATGTTCTTTCTATTGAACCCCGAACAGCCATATTTTGTGTGGTTATATTCACTTAATAAACGACAATTTATTTGGAAGAAAATTTTCACATCTATCTTTTGCACATCAATCCTAATCTTTCCGTTAGTGATTCTTCTTATCATTTTCTTCAGCGAGAATTTTCTTTTAATGTTGCTTGTGATTTTGTTGGGAGCAATTTTGCAAATTTTTATTATCAGCGCAAAGTATGCTGCTTTTCCTTTTGAGATGCAGTTTTTGCAGGCAATGATGTTCTTCTTTAGTTTGATGTTTCCACCTTTGTTATTGTTTACAATTCCATATTTTTATAAATATGCAGAAATTAGTTTGGAGAAAATTTTAGATGATTAAGATAGAGAAATTATCAAAATCTTATGGCAGAAAAAAGATATTAAATGAGATTGATTTAGAACTTATAGATGGTAAGATTTATGGTTTTGTAGGAAGAAATGGGGCAGGGAAAACTACCTTTTTTAATTGTCTGAGTGGCTTTTGTTCTTATCAAGGCAAAGTGAAATCGGACTATGAAGTTTTAAAAAATCATATTGGATTTTTGCCAACGATTCCGTATATTCTTCCTAAGATAACCGGTTGGGAATACCTGAAATTGCTTGTTGATGCGCGTGGAATTAAAGAAGAAGAGTTTGAACGGAGGAACATTTTTGATCTTCCTTTGGATCAATATGTAGAAACTTATTCGACAGGAATGGTGAAAAAATTGGCTCTTATGGGAATACTTTTGCAAAAAAACGAAATTTATATTCTTGATGAACCATTTAATGGCGTTGATATCCATAGTAATATGCTTATATTGGAATTGATATATAAACTAAAAGAATTGGGCAAAACTGTTCTTATCTCATCCCATATATTCGCTACATTGAGTGAATGCTGTGATGAAATTAGATTATTGGAAAATGGGAGATTTGGCGAGGCTGTTGGAAAAGATGATTTTTCGTTGTTGGAAAATGAGATGAAAGATTACTCAATAGGTAATAAAATCGAACAATTATTATCAAAATAAAATTTATAAAAAACA
>JAMOPB010000308.1 GCA_027064945.1 Candidatus Cloacimonadota bacterium | reverse complement strand
CTCATTGTGACAGAAACAGCGTTATTCGTGTTTTCCAATTAAAAATTAAACATTCAAAATTTACAATTATTTACGCTTTTTTCCTTTTCCCAATCAGATCTCTCCACTTCTGCGGAATAAAAAAAAGGACGCCCAAATCAGGCGTCCTATACACTTGGGGAATATCTTATGAGATATTAATAAATATCATCCATTCTGAAGACATTAATAAATTCTTCATTTATCTCCATATTAGTAATATCGTTTTTGTTAAGAATATCGAAATACTGTTTTACTTTATTTATAAGTTTTTCTCCATCGACATATTCAAAATTCACTCTATCTAGGAACAGCTCTATTCTATCAACAGGTTGACGCATCATATCAAATGAAAGTTCTGCTGAGGCTTTTTTGTTTTCATTTACCCATTGAATTGCAGCTTTCAATTCTTCTACGAATATTTTTGTCTCCTCAGGATGTTTTCTGGCAAAATCTCCTTTTAGAACTAATCCTGCATTTGGGAAACTTCCAAAACCTTCATTAATTTCATTCCAAATTTTATTAAATGAAATTACAGAAATTTCTTCTTTTCTATCTTGCATAATTTTTATTGCATAACTGGCTTCCGGTTCGCGCAAAATCACAGTATCGGCTTTTCCCGTAACAAAATCCTTATAGATTTCTTCCGGACGACCAAAAGGTAAGCCGAATTTCAATTTGAAATCATCAGGATTTAAGCCACTTGCCTTGATTAGATATTTTGTGATTTTTGCTGGAGGAGCTTCTTCAAATAGTGGAGTATAAATCTCTTTACCTTTAATATCTGCGAACGACTCAGCTTTTGAACGGCTTAGAAGCACAAAGTTATCCCAAACGAAAAGAGCCGGAATTTTTATATCACTGCCTCTTAATTTGGCAGATGTTATCAAAGCTGAAAAACTAATATCTGCTTTTCCATTTGTAATCCAAGCTAAATGTTTTTCTGTTTCTTTCCAAACTTTTAATTCTTTAATATTTATATGCTTTTGGATTTTTTCAGACTGAAGTAAGCGCATAATAACAGGATAAGCAACCGGAGTGGCTGATTGAATAACTGCATCAACTTTGCTAATATTTTCTTCTGTTTTTTCTTTATTGCTTACTTTCTTATGAAAATAAATATAGAAATGATTATCACCTTTTTGTTCGGTTAAATGTTCAAAATTCATTTCAGATAACATATTAATCATCGGATGAGGTTCAAAACGTTGAACTAATACAAAACCGTTTCCTTCTTCTGTTTCGTAAGCTTTTTTTAAGATAATGTCAAATGGATCGCTTGTCATTTCTCTTACATCGAGAATATCAAATTGATCTTTTCGCTCTGTCCAATGTAAAGCCACTTTTTCTTCTTGAGGATTGAAAATAGAAATTCTATATTCTCTATTTTTTTCAATATTGAACATAAAGTTCAAACCGTCAGCGACTTTTAACAACTCATTTGGCATATCTACCGAGATAATAACAATATTTTCTTGTGGTTGTAAGTTAGATACTTTTGCAATTAATTCTTCAAATGTATTGTTATTGTAAATATATCGTTCGTTAGATTCTTCCCAGCTAATACCAACGCTTTTAATATCGATATCCTGATCTATTTTTTTTATACATTCCGGCATACTTTTTTGTAATGATTTCTCAGTTCCCAAATGTTTATTAATTGTATGCAATATTTCGCAAACAGATAATCCGGTAACTTTTGCTGCATCGTTAAAATCTGCAAAACGGGCAAGAGTTTTATACAAAACAGGATTTTGCATTTTCTTAAATTTAGGAGATAAATTTACCAATACTTGTTTTAATTGCGGATATTTGTCTAAAGTCGCTTTGATATTAGAACTTGCCAAAACTGCTTCTGCAGCAGGTTTATCGTCTATCTCTGAAATTGCTTCAACAGGACAAACTCCC
>JAMOPB010000307.1 GCA_027064945.1 Candidatus Cloacimonadota bacterium | reverse complement strand
TTCTAAAACATGACCAAAGGTGTGACCCAAATTTAGTTTTTTCCTAATATTTTGTTCATAAAGATCAGCTTGGCAGATTTGCATTTTTTTATTTACAGCTGTAAGCAAAACTTCTTTTGAAATATTAGAATCTTTTAGAAGTTTAATATCATTTGAAATAAAAAGTGTTTTAACGACCTCAGCAACTCCGTTTAGAAAAATATCTTCTGACAATGTTTTTAGAAATTCATTAATTATAAAAATCTCTTTGGCAGGATAGAAAGAGCCAATACAATTTTTTATATTATGAAAATTGATAGCAGTTTTGCCACCAATTGCAGCATCGACCATTGCTAATAAAGTTGTTGGCACTAAAATTAATTCACAGCCTCTTTTGTATGTAGAAGCAGCGTATGCTGCAAGATCACAAGTAATTCCTCCACCAATTGCGATAATTGTTGTTTTCCTATTTACATTCGATTTTAAGAAAAAATCATAAATCTTTTCCAACTCATAATAATTCTTATTCTCTTCCGAAGCTGAATAAACATATTTTGGAGAATTTGCGATTATACTTTCCAATTTATGTTTTTCCCAAACATTTTTATCGATTACAAAAACTTTACTCTCTGCCTCAATTATTAATTCCGATATATAATTTAAATCCTTAATTCTAACATCAAATTTATCTAATTTGTAATCCATCATTTCCTCATCAAATTTTTTAAATCATTAATTTTATTACTCTTTATCAGATAAATCATTATAAAACTAAAGAAAATTATTACTCCTGAAATCTTAACTATCATTGTTCCAAAAGAAAAATATGAATTATAATTTATTAACGCTAATATACTTAATATGAAGATTGAGATAAAAAGTATTCTAAGATCAAAAACTATCTTATACATTTTCCTCACAGCAAAATAATTGAAAAGAATAAGATAAACATATGCAATAATGGAAGCTATTCCTGCTCCCATAAGAGAATATTTCGGGATTAGAATATAATTCAAAATAATATTAAGAATGCTACCACTTATCACTGCTAACGCAATTTTATTTGCTTTCTGCTTTGCATAAAAAGGTAGATTGATAATATTAAAAACTCCATGCAAATAAGTAGAGAAAATCCCGATAAAAGTAAGTTTTGCTCCAATACGAAAATCTCCATTAACCAATAATTCAAATATTTCAGGCGTGAACAATATTGATAAAGCAGAAATAATTCCACCAAACAAAATGTAATATTTAAAAATATTATTAATCGCTTCTTCCTGCTTTTGGGAATCTTTTTGCTTTAATGCATATGGGAAAAATATTATGCTAACCACAGAAACTATCATCTGCACAATCATTCCCAATTTATAAGAGACAGCATAAATACCTGCTGAATTCAAGCTTTCAGCATCTAAATATGTAATCATATATCTATCTGCTGATCTCATTAAAAGCATAGCCAAAGTTGCCGGAAGCATTATCAAACCGAATTTCAATAACGGTTTTATCAAGTCGAGATCATAATATTTTTTGTGTGTTACTTCATTATTACGAACTTCATTACCAATTATGAATATTGAAACAACTGCAAAAAGAGTGATAGAAATTAGTTGAGATAAGAAAATATTAAACACAGAAAAATTTTGGGTAATTGCGAAAAATCCTAATATTCCGATAAACGTAAAATTGTTTAGCGCAGTCAAAACAACCGATTTATTAGATTTCTCCATCACGTTTAATAAACTAATCGTAAAGGCGAAAATCATATTAAAAAACAGGATAACTGACATTAAAATAAGAAGTTCTGAATTATTTTCCGACAGAGTGATAAATTTTGATAATTGTGCTCGAAATAAAATTATTACCGAGCTAAATAAAATACCGGCTGCTAATAAAGTGATATAAGAACTTGAAATTAAGGTAAATCTAAAATTCGGGTGAGGATTTTTAT
>JAMOPB010000306.1 GCA_027064945.1 Candidatus Cloacimonadota bacterium | reverse complement strand
CAACTGCCTCACTTCCAAACCAGCTGATGAAGTAATCGAAGCAATGATGCCATACTGGAAAGAGAAATTCCAATTTCCTGAAAATTTCATTCTTTCGGGTGGAGAAATCGATTCCGATATACAAAAATTTCGTAAAACAATAGCAGATTCATTTGGAGCCAAAGCGGAAGAAGTTCATTTCACCACAGGCGGAACATCAGCCAATAATCTTGCAATTAAAGGATATTTAAGTGAAAATGCGCCTAAAGGCTTACATATGATCGTTTCAGTGATAGATTATCCTGATTTACTTACGAATGCTGCTTACTTTGAAAAAAGTGGTTTCGAAGTTACTTACTTAGCATGCGACAACGAAGGATTTGTTGATCCTGCTGATTTACGAGAAGCAATTCGACACGATACTATTCTTTTCATGACCACAATGGGTAATCATACCGTAGGATCAATTCAGCCGATTAAAGAATATCGTAAAGTTTTGGATGAATCAGATCATAAGATTGCTATGCATGTTGATGCTTGTGAAGCTTATGGTCGCTATCCGCTTGATGTAAATGATTTAGGAATAGATCTAATGAGTATTAGTGCTCATAAAATTCACGGACCAAAAGGTATTGGTGCAATGTATGTAAGAAAAGGAATAAAACTTGCCCCAACTAAGCATGGTATTAATCGTTTGGATGAATTTGAAACCGGTGGAATTAGCATTGCTGCAATTGCCGGATTTGCCAAAGCAGTCGAAATACTCTTCGCTGATTTCCAAAAATATTACGAGCATATAAAAGAATTACAAAAATATCTTTTGGAAAAAATCGAAGCCACAATTCCATATACATTATTAAATGGGCCCAGACTAGAAAAAAGAGCTCCTCATAATATGAATATCTCTTTTTCCTATATCGAAGGAGAAGCAATTATCATGATGTTAGATATGGTAGGAATTTCAACAGCCACAGGAAGCGCTTGCGCATCAAAAGGATTAAAAGCTAATTATGTAATGATGGCTTTAGGCAGAAACCACGAAGAATCTCATAGCTCAATCAAATTTACTTTAAGCCGATACAACACAAAAGAGCAAATCGATTATACAGTAGAGAAATTAGCTGAAATCGTAAAAGAGCTTCGTCGTCGTAGTCCACTTTATCAAGAAGAAAATTAAAATAAATAGGAGTATTAATCATGCAATATTCACAAAAAGTATTAGATCATTTTATGAAACCTCATAATGTAGGAAAGTTGGAAAATGCTGACATTGAAGCTACCGAGGGTAGTCCGGCTTGCGGCGATCAAGTAACAATTTATATGAAAGTAGATGAGAAAACTCATAAAATCGATGATATTAAATTTCAATCATATGGCTGTGCATCCAATATTGCAACCGGATCTATTATTACAGATTTGGCAATGGGCAAAACATTAGAAGAAGCCGAAAACATCACTTGGAAAGAAGCTGCCGAAGCTTTGGACGGTTTACCTCCTGTAAAGATGCATTGCTCTGTATTGGCAGTAGATACTCTTCAAAAAGCTATCAAAGAATACCGCATCAAACATGGCTTAGCCGAAGAAGATAATTTCAGTAAAGAAACCATCGTAGAAGAACTGAAAAAAGTACTTTATCCAAAAGTTGGAGAAAGCATTGTTACCCTGAAAATGGTAAAATACGTCGGCTTCGAAGATGGTGTGGCAACTATCGATATTGAAATCCCAAAATTCGATGAACATCGTGAAAACGTGGCTGAAGAAGTTAGGGAACATTTGGAGAAATATCCCGAAATCAAAGAAGTAAAGATCACAATGTAATCGACATAAAAAAAAATCTAGGGCTAGTTGCAAATATTGCTTCTGGCCTTTTTTTCATTCCACACTATATGCTTTTATAAAGAACTTTTTTTTATTTATTTTTGGACATCACGTAAATAAAAAACGGACATCCAATAAAA
>JAMOPB010000305.1 GCA_027064945.1 Candidatus Cloacimonadota bacterium | reverse complement strand
ATAATGTACATTATGTAAACTTGCGGTATTGTTCTAACCTCACTCTATGCAATAAGATGAGACCTTTGATTAAAAAATCTGGATATTAAGTTTTTATGTGGCGACTAAATTCTTTGTCCCTGAAAAAATCAATTCTGAGACGTTTTAAAAAATATTTAATGATATATCATTCCCCGAAATTCAAAGCGATGGATTATAAATATTTAGAGTTAAGGTTTATCTTGATAATTGCTAATTATAGGAAATTTCACACTAAAGAAAAAAGATGAAGATCTTGAGTAGATTTTATTTAAATGTTTTCTTACAACTCGATTAATACCTACCTCGCAAAAGAAAAATAAAAAAGTAATAAGCTAAGAATATTAAATTTTAAATTTGGAAATTTTAATCTGGAAAAATAAGATCATTATTGTTTCTTCATCCTTCTATAAAATTCCAATAAACCGGAATTAGTCAGGATGATCTTTATTGCAAAATTAAAAAAGGAAAATGTGAAGAATGTTGAATTTTTAATTTTGATTCCACTTTAAAAGTATATTGCCGCTGATTTGGAAAGAAAAACGCTGATAGTAGATTCCATAAAGTAAATCTAATGCATTTTTTTATATAGAGAGAAAACTTTTTTTAAAATTGCACAAGCTGGCAGCTTGTTACTTTCCGCAACTTAGCAAGTTGCGGTACGATGAAAATATAGTATTAACCGCTTTTTATGCGTTGGGAGCTTTTCTTGGTTCGTCATATAAAATTATCCTAATAAAAAAAAGCCATTGGCAATAATCCAATGGCTTTTAATTATCTTATTTTTTCTTTTTCTTCCGTTTTTCCAAAATTCTTTTATATGAATCAGGATAAAGTTTTTGCATACAATCATCACAGACCGTATGACTAAATACCACATCCGAATGATCGCTAATATATTGTTCCACAGTGCTCCAATAACCTTCATCAGAACGTATTTTCTTACAGTTCGAGCAAATAGGAACTAATCCTTGTAATTGTCTCACTTTTTCTAAAGTCTCTTGTAATTCTTTTACTAAATGTTCAAGTTCTCTTTTTTGCTTATATAATTCTAAGAAAATTTTTACTTTCCCGATTAAGATATCATCGATGATTGGTTTTGTTATAAAATCAACTCCACCGGATTTAACACCTTGAATTTTATAGAAATCTTCTTTATAAATAGCAGAGATAAAAATTACCGGAATATATCTCCCCCGTTTAGTTTTTTTCATCATTTCAATAGTTTCAAATCCGTCCATTTCAGGCATTTGAACATCAATCAATATAAGAGCAAACTCGTGCTTTAGAACCTTTTCCAATGCTTCCATTCCGGATAGAGCTCTAATTAATTCGACATCTTCAAGATCTTCTAACACTGCTTCCAAAGCAATTAAGTTTTCAATTTTGTCATCGACAATTAATATTTTCATTTTTTCCATAAATTTCCCTAATCCTTATATAACCAAATTCTCATCATAGAAATTAATCTATCAATATTTAATGGTTTTGCTAAATAATCATTAGCTCCAGCCTCTAAACACATATCCTTATCTCCCGGCATAGCTTTTGCAGTCAATGCAATAATTGGTAGTTTTTTCAATTTATCGATTTTTCGTATCTCTCGCATAGCAGCATAGCCGTCCATTACAGGCATCATTATGTCCATAAGAACAAGATCGATATCATCATTTTCTTTTAGAATATCCACTGCCTCTTGCCCATTGCTTGCTGTAATAACATTCATTTCATAATCTTCCAATGCTCCTGTTACAGCAAATACATTCCTGATATCATCATCTACTAATAAGATATTTTTCCCGGAAAAAATTTGATCTTTATTATGCAGCATTTTGATAATATCTTGTTTCTCTTTTGGTAATTCATTTACGATTTGATGTAAATATAATGCAACTTCATCAATTAATCTTTCATTTGATCTTTCACCTTTA
>JAMOPB010000304.1 GCA_027064945.1 Candidatus Cloacimonadota bacterium | reverse complement strand
CGGAAAAAGGCTTACCATGCCAAGTAGGGAAATTTTCGGGATAATTTCTGTAAATTAACAAATGCTGTAACTTGTCGTCGCCCCATTTTTTCCCAAAATTGAAAGCACAGAGGTTATCTGCAAAAGCTATCTCACCAAAAATAGGTTTATTGTTTAAGGAAAATAAAAAATCAGATCCAAAGGCAAAATACTTACTGTTATGCAAAATAAATTCTTTATCAAAATATTGAGATGTAGTGTATAGATTAATATAATTTCTTTGGAAATTATAACCGAGGATAACTCCTGAAACAATCTCTGTTACATTATCTTTTTTATTTAAATCAAGGTGAATTCCGGTTTGATCGAAAGATGTGATTTTCCCATCAGACAAATTTGCAGTGAGTTTGTTGTAAGAACCAAATGAAGCGATTTGCCAATTGTTATTTATATTCCAATCAAGTGCTATTCCTTGCAATCCCCAAATTTCATAAGTGCTTGTGTAAGGCTTAAATAAACTATTATGACGGAATTTGATGCTGGAAGCGGCAGCACTTTTTGACATTCCTAACTTAGGTGCAAACATTATGCCTTGTCCTAAAGTTGTTCTAAATTTTCCAAGAATGATGTGGAAATTTTGTTTTTGATGTTCCAAATAATAGGAATAAAAATCAAAGTAGTTTTTTTCTAAAGCATCTTTTTGGGAAATAAAACCGATGTTTGTTTTTCCTAAGTTTATTTTTGATTTTTGTAAGAGTTTTACAGGATTTTCCTTCTTAAAATTACGTTCAATAATTTCTGCACGAGTTAGGAATGAATAATTTATTTTGATTGGATCGGTAAATCTGATATATGAAATTAATGCATCTATGCTTAGATCGGCAATTCCTAAATTTCTAAGATCATCAATTGATTTGAATTTATCTGTTTTCCTAAATTGTAAGATTTTTTGTAAATCATCTTCTGAAAGCCAAATAAAATTTGAAAG
Source organism: Candidatus Cloacimonadota bacterium (assembly GCA_027064945.1). Classification (GTDB taxonomy): domain Bacteria; phylum Cloacimonadota; class Cloacimonadia; order Cloacimonadales; family TCS61; genus DAOWES01. The sequence continues at coordinate 9,425 of JAMOPB010000304.1, read as the reverse complement.
TTGTTCTAGAGTTGCAGTATTAATATTTATGGGATTTTTTTCAAATTCATCAAGTTGCTGATACAATTCTGTCGCGTGATAAGTTTCTTCTTCATTTAATAATAATTTTTCTACAGTGTTATCTATAGCGAAGCAGGGGAGGACTGAAATGATAAAAAGGAGATTAGTTAGAAATTTCATAATAAAGGGTAATGTAATGACTAAGATTAAGATGATCATGAGTTCGGATTGCGTAGCACAACTGGATTTTGTTAATAGAGAAAACAGTGCCAATACCCATACGATTAGGTTGATATTGATAGCTGGTAATCAGAGCAAAATTATTGAAAAAGTGATAGATTGTTCCGAATTTAATAGAAAAATCAAAATTATCTTCTTTTTCAAAACCTAAACTAAAATTAGATTTTTTGCTTACTTTCAGGTTGCTTTCCCAGATAAAAGTTTTTGGCAAATCCACATTTGCAAGCTTTGAAGAAAATGTATTATGTAATGAAAAAACAGTACTGAAATTATCTTCTTTCCAAGCACAGCTTAGGTTCATCGGAATTGCTTGTTGGTCAGAATAGTTTTTTGTTTTAGTATAGATGTAATCCAAGCCGTAACCAAACGTTAAATATTTCCAAGAATATGAAGCGGATAAATTATTGTTATATTCTTGATACAGAGGATTATCTAAATATGCTATTCCGTAGGCGAATCCAAAAGAATTAATAGAATAATTTATATGAAAATTGTAATAGCTTAATTGTGTAAGATTAAATATACGAGTAACTGAGGTTTCAATACCTTTGCATATTAAGCTGCTGTGAATAGTGCTGTTGGAAGGATGTTTATTTAATAATGATAATCCATTAGATGCTTCGTGAAAGGCTGATGGAGAAATTGCATGCAAATTGATAAGAAGCAGTGAAATTACTGCTAACATAGTTCTTCTCATTGTCCCCCCTAAGAGAAGAAAAAGCCGATCTTATGACCGGCTTAAAGTAAACAATTATTTAATTCTTTGCTCTGTTTCTATATCAAAGAAGTGAGCCCTATTCATATCGATGGAAACTTCTATTTTGCTATCCACTTGAGGTAATTTTTTAGGATCGAATCTAGCAACAAAATTAGCTGTACCCAATTTTAGATAAACAACAAACTCATTTCCCATTGGTTCAACCACATCACAGATTGTTTCAATTTTTTGCGGTTTCTGTGCCATTGCATCGAAATTTGCATCATAAAGATCTTCCGGACGAATTCCCATAACTATTTCTTTTCCGACATATTGTTTTAATTTTTTATCAGCGTAAGTAGCCAGTTTGAAATCTCCTTCATCAAAATAAATTTCTCCGTTTTTTTCTAAGATTTTACCTTTAATAAGATTTATTGCCGGACTTCCAATAAATCCTGCTACAAAAATATTCTCAGGTTCGTTATAAAGATTTAATGGTGTGTCGATTTGTTGAATTATTCCATCTTTCATAACAACGATGCGATCTGCCATAGTCATAGCTTCTACTTGATCATGAGTTACATAGATCATGGTAGTATCTAATTTTTTGTGTAATTTACTTATTTCGGTACGCATTTGCACACGTAATTTTGCATCAAGATTGGAAAGAGGTTCGTCAAATAAGAAAACTTTTGGATTTCTAACAATTGCACGTCCCAAAGCTACACGCTGTCTTTGACCACCGGATAATTGCTTTGGCCTACGGTCTAAAAGTGAGTTAATCTCCAATAAATCTGCTGCATACTTAACTTTTTCATCAATGGATTTTTTGCTTTCTTTGCGTAATTTTAAGGCAAATGCCATATTATCATAAACTGTCATGTGAGGATATAACGCATAATTTTGGAAAACCATTGCAATATCACGATCTTTTGCTTCTACATTATTTACTACTTTATCACCGATAATGATTTCACCTTCAGTAATATCTTCCAGACCGGCAATCATACGTAATGTAGTAGATTTTCCGCAACCGGAAGGACCAACTAAAACAACAAATTCTTTATCCTTTGCAACAAAATTTGCATTTTTTACGGCAACGAAACCGTTTGGATATCTTTTAATTACATTTTTTACTTCTACTTGAGCCATAAATTTTCCTTTCTATTTTAACGTATTTTTTATTTTATCTGAATACATTGTGATTTTATTTCCATTTCTTTTAGAATGATACATTGCAATATCTGCTTTTTTTATCAATTTTTCAAAATGAGATTGATAGTTTTTTGCATCATTAATCTCAGAGAAATCACAGGTGGCGATGCCTATACTAGCACCTATATGAAATTTTTCACCGGAATCACTAATAAATTCTAACGATGTAATTTTGTCGAGTACATCTTTTGTAATTGATAGTAAATCTATATTATTTTCACTAAAAAGTAGCACAATAAATTCATCACCGGAAGCGCGAACTTTAATGTCGGTATGGCGAAAAGAATTTTTCAAAACGTTGGCTACTTCTTTTAAAACTTCATCTCCTTTTAAGTGACCATAAACATCATTTACGCGTTTGAATTTATCTAAATCCATAAGAAGAACGGAGAATCTCATTTTCAATCTACTAGCCAAAAGATAATATTTGGCGTAATGTTTAACCAGATATCTTCTATTATGCATTTTTGTTAATTCATCAGTAAAGGATTGATGCTTATATTTTCCAAATTGTATTTCCAGGCAAAGATACATTAGTTCAAGATAACGTCTGCAATATTTATTTTGTAATTTTACTTCAATCTCAAAATTTTGTAATTCACCATCTAAATTAGTTTTGGAATTACACAATTGTTTTGTTCTATTTAAAACAAAATTCTGGCATTTGTTATAAAAATATAGATAAGTTGCTGAGAATCTTTTATGGTCAGGTTCTTGTTTAGGTTTGCGTTTATCAATTATTTCCAAGATATCCGTAATTAAAGCATCAGCTTGCTGTATGGATTCAAGAAGTTTTTCATGATTGTAATTATCAAAATAATAACTAATTTTAATATTATAAAGATCCAGAGCAGAGATGAATAATTTCTCAGAGATAAAAATATTAGAAAAGTGTTTGAGAATGTTATCTAATTTACCCACTTGAGTTAAGTCGGAATCATCATGATATTTGTAAATATTTTCTAATTTTAGGAATCCGTTAGAATTCCAAAATTCTTTGAAGTTATGCGCTTCATATAATTTTTTTATATCTGAATTAATCATGAGTTCTCCTCACTAGAGTTCATTTTTACTAAGTAGCTGATTTGCAACTTGATTGTCAATTTTTTTTTGAGAAGTTCTAATTAATCCAAAATAAGTAAGTTAAGAAGCATCTCGCTCCGAGAATTTTATAATTAACATTTCGGAAATGAAAAGCAGTATTACAATTATAAGCAAAAATTTCCAAATTTCGAAGCCATAGCGGGAAGAGATGATTTTATCTTCCCAATTTTTTGGGGTTAAAAGTTCAATATTGCCTTTGTAATCAAGTTTTTGAAAATTGCTTTCTTCATAGGGAATATTTACAGCAAAAACTTTGGATTTGCTTTTATAGATACCGGGAGAATTCAAAAATATGCTTTTAGCGGATATTTTTTTTCCGGAGGGAGTGATAAAATCTTCAGAGAAATTTATTTTATTACCTGTTGTAAAAGTAATAAAATCATCATCTTTCTGAGAAAAAATAAATGAGTTATATGCGATAACGGGGAAAACAGGTGATACTAAGAATTTATTAATCAAACTGGCAGGATCAAATAAATACAAAATAGAATTATTTTTTTCTACGATTAAGGCAGAATTATCCGATTCCATCAGAATATTACTTTTAGTTTTGATTTTCCAATAATCATTAATCGTTAGGGTTTTATCTGATTTAATATCTCTTGTAATAGGGTGATATTTTTGAATAGAAGTAATCGTTGTGTTCTTATTGATTTCATTATGATAAGAGATAAAATCAGAATTAAATTTTTCGGATAAATAATCTTTCCAATCGTTGTCTAAACTTGCATCGGCAAAAAATATTATTCCTCTTTCCTTGGAAAGCTTATCTAAGAGAAATCTATTTTTGGAATTTAAATGAGGTGGTTGATAAACAGCAATTGCATCAAAACCTTGCAAATCATAAAGAGTTAAGTCGGTAACGATTTTATAGTTTTTATCATAGATTTTTGCGATAGCATCAAGAGGTTTTGGTAATTTTCCTAATTTAGAAACAATAGCTAATTTGGGTTTAGGATTATGGAAAAAAGCAAAATAATTTTTATTATCAAAAGTCAATCTTTCGTTTACCACTTCCACAAAACCGTTATGCCAGCCACTTTCCTGTAACTGTAATTTAAAATCTAAGGTTTTTTCTTGGTTTGGTTTTAAGTTAACAATTTTTTCAGCACTGCTTACGCCATCTAAGAAAAGTCGGCAAATAACATTTTCTTGAATTGTATGGCTGTGATTAATTATGGAATAAGTAATTTTATTTTCCAATTTGCGGTCTATCAGATTGTGAGAAAAATTACATTTTTGAATAGAGATATTTGGAAGTGATTCTTTCTCATGAACAGGCACATAAAAAGTTGGAATGTTAATATTTTTAGGAAGTTTTGCAGCTTGTCCATCAGAGATAATAATTATTTCTCTATTAAGCAGATCAAGATTGTCCAGTTTGTTTTCGGCAATTTTTAGAATATCATTAAGCGGGAGAGGATTTGGCGTAATAGAAATATCCAGATAGCTGTTATCCAATTTCCCATAATGAACATTTCCAAAAAATTCATTCCACTTTGAATCGCAAGTAAGAATTATCGAAATATCATCTTCCGAAATTTTATTATTTATTATTTTAATTTTTTGTTTAGCATGTTCTAAAGCTGTTTTTGAGTCAATCAGATAATCCATGCTGTAGGAGTTATCTACAATAATTGCAAGAGCAGTTTTAGGATGAGCATCACTTGCTTGTAGGAAATCAAATTTTAAGGCAGGACGAGCAATAGCCAAAATCGTAAATAAGATTATTAATATTCTTATAATAAGCAAAATGATGTTTTTCAAATTCATTTTACGCCGGTTTTGTTGAGTAGTTTCTTTGATGAATCTAAGTGAGCTGAAAACAATCCTTTTGGGTTTTTTCTTAGCAAAAAGATAGATCAAGATAGGTAAAATGGCAGCTAATGTGAAGATTATTATTCCGGAATTAAGAAAAGAGATATTAAACATAATGCTATTTTTGTTTCCTTAGCTTAAAGCTTATTTTTTTTAGAAGATATGGATTTAACTTTTATCATAATGAAATTTTGATTCATGATATTTTACTTTAAATAAAGGCGGGGATGATAGTAATAAATAATATTGAAAAACATATCATATCCGCCCTTGAGATTATTTGTTTTAGGAAAAATTTTCCCAAAATAGAAAGAGATAAAAGAAAGATTATAGTTGAGATCATAAATCTTTCTTACTAATAAATTCTTTTCCCAAAAATGGCACTACCAATTCTTACGATATTGGAACCTTCTTCGATAGCTATTTTGAAATCATTAGTCATTCCCATTGATAAATATTTCATCTCAACATTATCATAGGGATTATTTTTATTTAATTCGAAAAGCTTGTTGAGCTCATGGAAATTTTGACGAACTTTGCTTTCATCAGGGCTATTTAGTCCAATTGTCATAAGACCTTGAATATGTAGATTTTTCAATTGAGAAATTTCTTCCAAAAATCCGACTAATTCATTTGGCTCAATACCGGATTTACTAATTTCTCCCGAAGTATTGATCTGAATTAAGATATTTTGAGTAAGATTTTCTTTTCCCAAATAGTTGTTTAATTTTTTAGCTGTTGAAATTTTATCGATTGAATGAATAAGAGTCGGACGCATTGGCATAAGTTTTTTTATTTTATTTGATTGAAGATGTCCAATAAAATGGAATTCCTCATATTTGTTTTTCAATTTAGGAAGTTTATCTTCAGATTCTTGGATTTTGTTTTCAGCAATATATTTAGCGCCTGCTTCCAATGCTTCATCTACTATTTCAGCAGAGTGTGTCTTGGTAACTACCACTAATTTAATCTCTTCAGGATTTCGTCCTGAATTTTTGGCGGTTTCAATAATTTCTTTTCTAATCTTTTCAATGTTTTCTTTAATATGCATAAATTATTACCCCATATTGTCTATAATTAGACAAAACCCTGCTACCAAAAATAACAGGGTTTTGTGCGATTTATCTGTTAAATATTACCTATTTTAAAAGTAACATTTTCTTAGTTGATGTATAACCTTCAGTTTGCAGTTTATAGAAATAAACACCACTTGAAAGATTGTTGTTGTTGTCGTCTTTACCATTCCAAACTGCTGAATGATCACCTGCTGTTTGAACTGAATTGAGTAATGTTTTCACTTTTTGACCTTTAACATTATAGATATCCAAGTTAACATTTCCTGATTTTGCAATGCTGAAACTGATTGTTGTTGTAGGATTGAATGGGTTAGGATAATTATTATTTAATTTAGTTAAAGGAAGCATTTCGTTATCTTCGCCAATAAGAGTTTCAGATACTGTTAATGCTTGAATATTAAAGTTATAATCATTTGATGCAGGTAATACAATCCAACCTGTATTAGATGTAAAAGCTCCACCTTCTACTCTTGGACCATTATCATGCCATGCCATTACACCGTCACCACTAATGATTTTATAGCCGGCATAATAGATTTTATCAGTGTCAATTTTTATGAAATTATCAAAGATAGCAGTTACCCATTCACCATAAGAGAAGTCTGTAACTTCTGTTTCACATAAGAGAGTATTGTCTTCCCAAATTTGAGCAAATATTTCAGCATTTTCAGGATCTGCAGGTGATTTGAATCTTACTCCGGTAAATACATCATCACTATAATTTGCCAATGTTTCTCCTGCAATCTGGATACCCATTGATAATGTGAATGGAATTGGGAATGTATGTACGTCAGTAGCCGGGCCGGCAAAATTGATAGTACAATCATAAGGATAATTTTGCATGGCAATATCAACTTCTTGATTATTGAATGTAACTTCTATATCAGCTGCACCGAAATAATTATCCTGCATACTTGCTGTAACTACATAATTTCCGGGAAGAATACCGGGGAGAGTAAATGATCCGTCTGCATCTGTTTGAGTAGATCGAATGATAACTCCGTCTTTATATATTGCTACAGTAGCATTATTAATTGCTACATCGGCACTAACAGTTCCTGTAAATTCTGTAAACGGAAGCATTGAAATTGAAATATAACCATTTGCAGCTGTAAGATTCATAACTTGAGAATAATAGTAATATCCACCATCAGCAAGAGGTAATGTAGCTTCTACAAGGTATTCACCAGGTAAAAGGTAAGGAACTTCAAAATCTCCATTGTCTTCAGTTTCTACATTAATAACATAATCATTTTGTCTAATAATGAAATCAAGTCCGGTAAGGTCGTTGCCTTCAGCATTGATATTTCCTGTAAGATCAAATGTATCATATCCGTCATCAATATTTGCAATTACACTGGTAATTGTATCGAATTGTGGCATTCCTGAAGGAATATTATACCAACCGTTAGAGTTTCCACTCCATCCATAATTAAGATGGAAAGTATCATCATTTTCATTATAGCCATCAAAAACAATAGCGTGTCCATAAGGAGCACCTGATTGGATGATTCCTAAAATACCGGGTAAACCATTTTGCATGTTACCGATCATGATATTTTTAATACCGGTAGAAAATCCTTGGTAATGTGTAGCTGATTCATAGCCCCATCTTTGAACGAAAGCATCATCAACATCTCCGGTATAAGCACCGGAACCACCTGAAGCACTAGAACCGTAGTTCATATCCACAGTAATTCCAAAAGCAAAACATAAAGCTGCATAATCATCATTTGTGTATGCTGTGTTGTTTTCAAGGTGTTCTTCAGCTGTTTGAAGATAAGAATTTAATTCAGGGAAAGCAGGAAAATCATTATCTTCTGCATGATCATCAATACGCACATAAGTGTCATATCCACTCCAATAATCATCTGCATCAGTGAAATTTGGTTGTTCGAAATTTTTATGATAATAAATAACTTGAGTAGCAGCTGTAGCAACACAACCAACTACAGAACGTCCATTTCCTGCATTATCAAGAGGGCAGAAATTGAAGTATGGGTAACTTTGATCCCATTCTGTATGCATCCAACCATCATTTGGTGACTGATAATTTTCCGGTGGCCATACACCATCACGAGTCATTAATTTGTCTAAATCATTTCTAAGATATGCATTCCATAAGTCATTGTTATTATTTCTCATTTCATTAGGCATTTGATCTAATACTTCATGACGATTTGTTTGATCATGAGTGATCATGTCTAAAGCTGCATTGCGATAAGATTTTTCAGTAATAAATTGGTTCTCAAAAGAATAACCGATAATTGGGTTGATATCAGAATCAGTTGAAACTAATACAAAACCTTCAGGTTTTAAGTTAAACAGATAGGCAATTTCCAAACCGGCATCATTTTTTACCACTTCTGAACTATCAATACTGTGATTATTTTGCCCCTCTATTTGCAATTTCAATTTAGCTACTTGAATAGCTTCATTTATTGATACGGTATTAGCAGAAAGCATAGCTGCTAATGCGATCAATAATGTAATAAATACAAATTTCTTCATTAATATTCTCCTTTTTTTATATAAAATTTAATTTTTAGCATCTCTTTTTACTATATATATTATGTCAAGAACTATATCCAAGCTACTTTTGTAGCAGTTGTTACTATAAATACGACTATTTGATGATTATCAGTTTTCCAATAGCTTCAGATTTGTTTGTAGATAATTTGTAAAAATATACGCCTGAGGACACGGAAGTGCTATTGGAAGATTGAGCATTCCAGCTTTTTACATATTCGCCCGCAGGTTGATAACCTTGAAATATGGTAGCGATTTTTTGACCTTTACTGTTATAAACTGAAAGATTTATTTCGCTATCGTTTGGTAGATTATAAGAAATATTGATTATACCTCGATCACTTTGATTTATGAAAAATGGGTTTGGATATGCATTTAACACTATTTCAGGCTCAGAAATAGTTTCTTCATTGGAATCTAATTCTTCTAAATTGTTAAGTAAGGTGTGCATAAATTCCGAAGCTTGATCTTCTTGCATGAAATAAAGCGGGAAGCCAAGTAATATAAATTTGCCATCCGGATCACTTTCCATTGCTATTGGAAGTCCGTCATAGTCGGAACCATCAGCACTTTGGAATGTGAAAATTGGATTTTCAGTTTCCGGGAAAGTTGCAATGTAAGCCAAACATCCATCAAAAACTTCATTCACTTTGTCTGGATCTACATCTAATGAATTATACACATTAGAGCTGGCCTGATTAAAAATAAATTCCGGTACTAAATCTACCTGTTCTGAATCTAGAAAA
>JAMOPB010000303.1 GCA_027064945.1 Candidatus Cloacimonadota bacterium | reverse complement strand
CAATGATAATCCTCCACCATCATAGCCATATTCTGCTAAAACTCTGCCTGTATGAGTGCTGGAAACAATTACAACTATAATGCCTTTATCCAAAGCTTCTTTGATTGCAGGAACTATTTTTCTTGGGACATTTCCTCTTCCATATGCTTCTATCACAATAGCTTTTGCTCCGGTTTCTATAGATGTCTTGATAAATTTCCCATCCATACCAGAAACACATTTTATTAAATCTACTGCCGGATCTATCTCTGTTGTATAAATATTGTCATGTATAACAACATCTCGATAAAAAATTACTTTATCAGGGTCAATTGTTCCCAAAAGACCATAAGCAGGAGTTATGAATGTATCTGTCTTACCTGAATCAGATTTCACAACATCACGTGCAGCATTAATTTCATCATTTAAAACCACCAATACACCTTTACGCCAAGCGCTTTCTACCGTAGCTACTCTAACGGCACCAACAATATTTCTAGGACCATCCAATCCCAATTCTGATCCACTACGCATCGCTGCTGTCATAACTACAGGTTTTTTAGTGGTAAGGACAATATCCAACAAATAGCTGGTTTCTTCCAATGTATCTGTTCCATGAGTAATCACAATCCCATCATAAAATTCTGCTTTTTCTTCAACCAAAGCTGCTAATTCCATCATCATTTCCGGAGTCATGTATGGACTTGGAACGTTGGTAAATTCATAAATTTCTATTTCAGCGACATCTTGCAATTGAGGAAATGAATGCAACATTTCCACAAGCTCATTATTGGAAACAACACCAAATTCCTCATCATACTTCATGGCAATTGTACCACCGGTAGTAATAATCAAAACTTTCTTTTTCATTATATATTATCCTTAATATTTTTATTATTTTCGTGCAGTGAGATTTTTTTTTTATGAAAAGATGTCAATAACATCATCATCCATCCAATCTAAAAATATATATTTATTAATTTCATTGACCAATTCCAACGCCGTAAACTTCTGAACTCAAAAAAAAGGTGGGAGGAGTATCATGATTAAAACCAGAATTAACTCTTTACGAAATGAGATGAGAAAACGTGGCATTGATGCTTACATCATCAATAGCGCTGACCCGCATTTAAGTGAATATGTAGCAGATTACTGGAAATCACGTAAATGGATAAGTGGTTTTACAGGTTCGGCAGGAACTATAGTTATCACACTAAATGAAGCAGGATTATGGACAGATGGACGTTATTTTATTCAAGCTGAAAAGCAATTGAAAGGCAGTGGAATTGATTTATTTAAAATGAATATGCCTGGAGTTCCAACTTTCTATAATTGGATAAATAAGATATTACCAAATAATAGTTGTATTGGCTTCGATGGAAGAGCTTTTTCGGTAGCAAACGTAAGAACTATGCAACAAGAATGGGCTAACAAAAATTTCTGTCTGAAATTTGATGAGGACTTGGTAGATCTTATTTGGAAAGATCGACCTAAGCAACCAATAACTGACGTAATTGAGCACGATCTGCAATATTGCGGAAAATCAAGAAATGAAAAATTTACAGTTATACGTTCCCAAATGCAGAAGAATAATGTTGAAGCAATTGTAATTGCTGCATTAGATGAAGTTGCGTGGCTCTTCAACCTAAGAGGTAATGATGTAGAATGCAATCCTGTTACTACAGCTTTTGGCATCTTGGAAAATGAAAAAGCTCACCTTTTCATAAATAAAAACAAACTTTCTATCGAAATTGCATCATCTTTAAAATCGGATAATATTGAAATTCATGATTATGACAAAATATACTCATTCGTAGAAAACTATAAGCATAAGATTCAGTTTTCTACAAATTCAACAAATTTCTTATTATTTTCTTACTTAGATAACGATGTGAATAAATTGGAAGATAATTATTTTGTTCCCACATTAAAAGCTAAGAAGAATAAGACAGAAATCAGAAATCTGAAAAAAACTTTAGAAATTG
>JAMOPB010000302.1 GCA_027064945.1 Candidatus Cloacimonadota bacterium | reverse complement strand
TACCTTCGCCTTTCACGCCTATCACCGGTTTTTTAGCCAACATCGCTTCCAAATAAACAATGCCAAAAGTTTCGCTCCAACTCGGAAGCACAAAAGCATCATAATAATTGTATAAATTCATCACAACATCATGCTTAATTTTTCCTAATAATCGTATATGCTCATTAAGTTTATAATTATTTATCAAATCCTTCAGGTTTTGCTTTTCTGCACCGTCTCCGATTATTGTCAAATCAATATCATTTCCGGCTAATCTTAAATTGTTTACCGCTTCAATTAGCAAATCAAAACCTTTTGATTTTATTAGATTACCTACAGATATAAGCTTTAAGCTATCTTTGTTTCTTGGAATAAATGGTTCAATTTCATTTTTATTAATTTTTGGAAAAACGCTTTCAACACCGTTTCCAATTACATAAATTTTATTGTTTTGTTGTAAATACGGTGATAGAATATTTTTAACTTTGTTACTTACAACCATGATATTATCCATATTTTTTAAAGTTGATTTTAGAGTAATTTCATAAAATAATTTTTTGAAAGATTTTATCTCAACTATTTGTTTGTTGTTATGGAAAGTAACAAAGATATTTTTTTCTTTTAGGAATTTAGATAAGACATAAAGTTCAGGAATATGCTGATATACGTGAATATGAATGTAATCCGGATTAAATGAACTGATGATTTTCGGTAAATTGCTTTTAATAGCTTTTTTATAAAAATATGGTGCTAAGAAAAATTTAGGGAATCTGTATTTAGTTTGGAATACTTCAATTTTATCTTCCCAATAAGAATATGTTTTCTCATCGTTGCAACTTTCCGTAGCATAAACCTTTACGTCATAATCTTTAGAAAGTTCTTCAACTTGCTTTTTTACAAATATCCCTCTGATCGGATTTTCATTATTTGGATAAAGTGATGTAATTATTAATATTTTCTTCATCTTTTTCTCACTATTTTCCCAAGTGTTTGCTCATAAAAATATGCAATATCGGAAAATTTGATAATTATCAACTCAGGATTTTCTACTAATTTAGAATTGAAGAAATATATTATTAATGAAATTAACCAAATAAAATATGAGATGGAAGTTGCAATTGCAGCTCCCATTATTCCAATCTTAGGAATTAATAAAATATTTAAGATAATATTTACGGAAAGCGCTATGATTGGAAGTATAATTGTGATTGTAGGAAAACCTTTGCTCCAGAAAAATGAGTTTATCAAAGAACCAATTGATAGAAATAGCACAGCCGGTAATAATAGAGCAAAAACGTCTGCACTTCTTACAAAATCGATTCCATAAACAGCTGAAATTACAGGCCTTCCAAAAAGAGTAAAGACGATCACAACAAAGATGAATAATGATGAAAAAATCAAAATCATTCTTTTTAAAGTGAGAATGTTATCTTGTGCGTTTTGTGATTTACCGGCAAATTTTGGAAGCATCAAACTTCCCACAACATTACTAAAGCTTTGCAATAAAGTAACAAAATTGGCTGCAAGAGAATAGATTCCCAGCTCAGCCAAAGTCTCATATTTCTTTATTAAGAATATATCAAATCTTATTAGTAGGAAAATAAAGAAACCACCAAGGAATGCTTTTATTCCAAGATGATACATTTGATATAATTCTTTAAAATTGATCTTAAAAGTTATATTGATATCTTCAGCAATATACAGTTTTACAGCATAGTAGAAAGTCCAAAATACAGTTGCTACAACCAATGCAAGTAATACCCAAAAATATCTGTCATTATTGGGAATGAAAAATCTAATCATCAAAATTAAGATTAAATATAAAACACTAGGAAGAAAATTTAGCAAGTTCTGCCATAGAATTTTATCTAAACCCAACATTATGTATTTTATTATAAATCCGAAATGATTTATTGATGTGAAAGCAACAAATAGGATAAGGAAAAGACTACTTGAAACATTTAATTTTTCTAAAATAAAATCTTTAAAA
>JAMOPB010000301.1 GCA_027064945.1 Candidatus Cloacimonadota bacterium | reverse complement strand
AATTAAATTTATCGTATCAGATGTTACTACAGATGTTACAATAAAAATTTACGAAGGTGCAACAGATCTAACAACAGGCGAATTGCTTTATGAAGCAGACGTTGAAGATTTTGTACCTGGAGATTGGTTTACTCATGATATCACAAGTGCAATAAATATTGAAGCTGATACTGAATATTGGGTATCATATGCAGCTACATGCACAGGTGGATATCCTTTATCATGTGATGATGGTCCTGTTGTAGGTGGAAAAGGTGATTTAATTTCTTTAGACGGAACAACATGGGAAGCTATGGGTGCTTCATATGGTCTGAATTATAACTGGTGTATAGCTGCAGTTGTTCAAACTGCCCCTGAAGAAAATGATGTAACAGCGATTAACGTTGTAGGATTTGAAGGTAATGTTGAAGCTGGTACAGTATTTAGCCCAGAAGCTAAAGTAAGAAACATTGGTTTGAATTCTGCTACATTTAATGTAACTGTTGTTGCTACTGATTTGGAAAATACAGAAGTATATAATGAAACTTCAGAAAATGTAACTTTAGATGCTGGCGAAATTCAAAATGTTGAAATGCCGGAATTTACTCCTGAAGCAGGGAAATATTACAATTTTACATTAACAGCAAATTATGATGAGGATGATGCTGTTAATAATAATGAAATTACCGGTTCATTTACATCATATGTAACTGAAAGAGAGTTTGTGGTTGCAGAAGTTGCTACAGGAACATGGTGTCAATACTGCCCCGGTGCAGCACTTGCAATGGATGAATTTACCGCTAATGGTGAAAATGTAGCAATTATTGAATATCATGCTGCTAATGGTGATCCTTATGAAACTCCATTCAGTCTTGGAAGACTTGGTTATTATGGTATTGAAAGTTTCCCAACAACAATTTTTGACGGTGTAAATGTGAAAAGTGGCGGAAGTGAAACTGAAAGCATTTACGATCTTTTAGCTCCTTTATACCAAGAAAGAAGAGATACTAAAACAGCTATGACTCTTTCTGTTGATGATGCTTCAAGAAATGATTATTCTATCAACGTAGTTGTTGCCGAAGAAGGTCAAATTCCTGAAGGAAATTTCACATTGCAAGTTGCAATTAATGAGTCTGGTATTGCTGAAAACTGGCAAGGTCTTAATGAATTAAATTTTGTTAACCGTTTTATGGCTCCTGATCATAATGGAACATCTTTAGAATTTGTTGATGGTGTTGCAACTGCAACAGTAGATTTTTCTGATTACGATTGGAATACTGATAATTGTGAAGTTGTAGTATTTGTACAGAATGATGATACAAAAGAAATTTGGCAGGCTACAAAGCTTGATTTAAGCACATTAAATTATGTTGGTGCAGATAATGATGCTCCAGAATTAAAATTTGCTCTTTCAAATTATCCAAACCCATTCAATCCAACTACAACAATTAGCTTCTCTATTCCTAATGATGGAAAAGTTAATTTAGAAGTTTTCAATGCTAAAGGTCAAAAAGTAAAAACTTTAGTTAATGAAAGAAAAACAGCCGGTTCACACAGTATTGTTTGGAATGGTACTGACAGCCGTGGAAATACACTTAATTCAGGTGTTTATTTCTATAAAATCAAATCAGATAGATTTACATCAACTAAGAAGATGATTCTTCTGAAGTAATATTCTGAATACAGATATATGATAAAAATTGCTCCGCCAGTTAACTGGTGGAGCTTTTTTTATATCTAAATACTGTATTTAAACTGCCAGCTTGTTACTATCCGCAACTTGGCAAGTTGCGCTACAATTGCAAACAACATCTCAACAATGATAATGCATTTATTATCAAATATCTGTGTTTATTCGTATAATTCGTGGATAGGAAAAATTATTTTAAAAAATAGGTAATTGCTTATGATACTTGGAACTGTTATTGCATCTAATCATGAAAATGTTCTAAGGAGAAAATATGATAAAGAAGGTCACAATAGTTTTATTTTTAATGC
>JAMOPB010000300.1 GCA_027064945.1 Candidatus Cloacimonadota bacterium | reverse complement strand
AACAAAACATAGTAAAAAAATATGTTACCATAGCCGAAAAAAGTATCAAAACTTAAAAAATTTAGATACTATTGTAGAACTTAAATGACTATATGAGCAGGTAACATATTTTTATATTCAACCGTTATAGGTCAATATTTCTAAAACTTAAATTTAAACAAACTCTTAAATTATTATGGTATGATAAAAGTATGAATTAAATATTACTAATATTAAGGAGTTTAATTATGGTAAGAAAAACAGTAGCAATAAGAGATGATTTATTTCATAATTTAGAATTAAATCATATTATTAATCAATATCAATCATTTTCAGAATTGGTATCAAATGCTTTACAGCTTTTGATAGAAAAAGAAAAAAAAGAAAAATATAAATTAGCAATGATAAAAGCTTCAAAAGATGAACTTTATATTAATGATATGAAAAGTATTGAAAATGAATTTCAATACTCAGATTTTGAGAATGCCAAATGAATCAATATGATGTATATTTAGCTGACTTAAATCCAACTGTGGGTAGAGAACAATTTGGGAAAAGACCAGTTTTAATTATTTCAAATAATTATGAAAATTTACTTGATATAGTTACAATCATCCCCGTAACATCATTGAAAAATGAAAGAAGAATATATCCAAATGAATTATTGTTACAAGATGAACTTGAAAAACCATCAATATTGCTGTGTCAACAAATAAGAACTATTTCAAAAAATAGATTAATTAAAAAACTAACTTCTATTGATAATTATATTACACAAAAGAAAATAGTAGATATACTTTGTTTAAGATTTGAAGATGTGGGTTAACTACCTATAACAAAACACAGGAAGGAGAACAAGTGACCCACGGAAATTAAAAGCCTAAACTAGCTAAAATGTAGTGGTTATAAAAAGAAGTTAGCAAACTGCTGGACGGGTCATTGTCCTTCAGTTATGGCGTTAAGCATCAAAAAAAGTCATTACAGCAATAATAAATTTCAAGGAAAATTAAATGATTAAATTACAAAAAATATCTATTACTGGATATAAAGGCATATCTGAAAGAGTGGATATTCCTACAGATGACTTTAATGTTATCGTTGGTAAAAATGATGCTGGAAAATCCACAATTCTTAAAGCTTTAGATTTGTTCTTAAATAATAGACAATATATCTCTGAAAACCTTAATAATCAGACAAGACAATTCACTCAAATAGAACTTTTCTTTTCACCGAATAGTACAGTTATAACAATTGATGAAAATTCTACTACAACATTTGAACAGGAAGATATTATTAATGAAGATGGGCTCATCCATCTAATTAAACGATGGGATGGCACAAGAATTGGAAAAATATCGCCTGAATACTTTATAGTTAGAAAGTCATTCGGTGAATTAGATTATTTTTCTTTAACAGAACCAAAGCTAATAAAATTATGTAGAGACAATGGACTCGATGCTGAGATAGGATTATTGACAAACCCATTAAACGGCGAAGAACATAACAATGTTGAAAAAAGACAAAGACTAAAAGAAATATATACTGAACGGAACTTTGGATTTGAATTTATTGAGGAAAAGTTACCAACATCTGGACAAACAAGATTAAAAAAGACTGAACTTGCACTCAAAATATGTTTACCAAGATTTGAATACTTCCTTGCTGACTCACCTTTGTCAGAAAGTGATTCAACTATACAAAAATATTTTAAAGACATGGCATTTAATGTAATTAAAGATGAAGTCGATACTGATGAATTAGAAGATATGGTTAAAGTGAAACTACAAACAGTATTAAATTCCATTACTGGAAAAATTAATTCAGTTGTTCCTGAAAATGAACAAGTAAATGCAAAAATAAATTTTGATTGGAGTATAATGTCCCTAGAAAAACAAACCACTTAATACAATATTCTTATTCTAAATGATAGAATAACAACACAAAAGTGAGGGACAATTAGATGAGCACCAAAAGAAAAACATATCCAGCAGAATTCAAAG
>JAMOPB010000299.1 GCA_027064945.1 Candidatus Cloacimonadota bacterium | reverse complement strand
TTTAAAAGGTGAAGTCATTACCCCAATAGTGACTTCACCTTTTTTCCTCTCTAGTTATTATAAAACCCATATATTTTTTTTAAAATTTCTTTTCCTAAACAATTGCATTCTTTGTGCCAAAATAAATATTTTTTTAAAATTTCTTTGTAAATGATATTATTTCATTGATTATCTATGTTTACAATTTATTTTATATTCTATCATCTGTTATTTGGATTCTAAAAAAATATCTTCTTTATTTTAATTGAGTCAGATTGGCACAATTATAATTGCTAAACTGTCAAAAATAAACTCAATTTAACTCATATATTAAATCTACTTAAATTATTTCAAAAATTGAATGAAACAAGTTAGCCCTCAACTTATTAACACAGTGAACTTTTAAGAAATTTGATTTTGTCATCCTCAATGACTTCGATTTATCGGAAATTTATCGATGGATGCAATAATATTATTCTTTTTGTTTCACAATTTAAAAATTCAAATGCAATGCAGTTCAACATATCCATAAATAAGAAGTTATAATTTCATTATTAAGCTAAATGTTAAATTTTATTAGATAAGATTTATTCACTACATTAATAGGTTAAAATTGTAAGTTATTACAATTATAGATGATACGAGAAATGATAATATTTAACAAATCCGCAACATAATGTTAATGCGTTTATCGCTATTATTCTACTTGACGATTATAAGCTAAAAAAACAACTTTCATCATCATAACATAAAATTTAGGAGTTGGAAATCAATGATCTATAAACCAAAATCTCACTTTCTTAACAAGAAAATTAACATTCTTATCGCAACAATCATCTTTTTAGGTTCGTTATTTGTATATTATCTCACATTAGCGCGTTCACTTTCATTTTGGGATTCAGGAGAATATATAACATGTGGAAGTATTTTAGGTGTTCCCCACCCTCCGGGAAACCCATTTTATATTCTAATAGCAAGATTCATAGCAATCTTCAGTGGCAACATCCCGCACGCATTCAGCATAAATTTCCTATCAGCTATATTCTCTGCTTTTGCCACAATGTTCACCTATCTTTTTAGCGTAAAATTGATATCTATTTGGTTAACAGATAAAAAAGATTCTTATATGGCATATATCGGAGGCTTTATCGCTGCCTCTTTTATAGCTTTTTCTTATACTTATTGGACAAATGCTATCGAAGCTGAAGTTTATTCAGGTCTCGCTTTTATCATAAATATCATTGCCTGGTTGTCGTTGGTTTGGTTGGAAAAATCAGAAAACTTGTCTCACCAAAACCTTTTGATGTTAATTGTTTATATTTTCTTTTTAGGATTTGGGATTCATCAAACTTCATTACAAATAGCTCCAGCTGTGCTTTTTATTGTTTTATATCCTAATCTTCATAAATCATATAGATCTGCCGGATTTTGGAAAAGAACAACCATCTATTTCTTTGCTGCGATTTTCGTATATCTTTTATTTAACTATATTGGTAGTATAACTGCAATACCTGTTTTGGCTAAGATAACTGTAATGATATATCTTTTCGGATTATTATTTTTCCACATGAGAAATGAAATATCAGCTAAGACTTGGACATTTGCACTATTTTTTATTATTGTAGGATTATCTACGCATCTATTTTTATATCTTAGAGCTGCTCATCGTCCTTTTATAAATGAAGGAAATCCCGCAACATTGAAACTTTTTATGGATTATGTATTAAGAAGGCAATATGGTCCTACAAGTATGTTCGAAAGAAGAGCAACATTTTTATATCAGATGAAAGATCAATTCTTAACATATTTCAGTTGGCAATTTTTCCATCCGGAAACAATTGCAAATTGGGTGAAAGCTCCGGTAGATTTCATTAGAGTTATCATTAATTTAATAGTTACATTTTTAGGTTTTGGTGGTGCATATTATCAATACAAGAAGAACAAGCATTCATTTGCTTATCTTATGGCATACTTCTTCATGGCTTCCGTTGCAATGGTTTTTGTG
>JAMOPB010000298.1 GCA_027064945.1 Candidatus Cloacimonadota bacterium | reverse complement strand
AAGGCCACTTGATTTTCCAAGTGGCTTTAGAATTTTTTTTCTTTTGAATCTAATCGTTAGCTGTCAGGTCTAAACTTCTACTGCGGAAACCATATCCCATCACATCATAAACATCTGTAAGTAAAACAAAAGCTTTAGGATCAATACGTTTAACCAAATCGCGCATAACACTTACTTGGCGTCTATTCATAGCACAGAAAAGCATATTCATCTCTTTTCCCGTATAACCGCCTTCCGCTTTTATATATGTTACACCACGATTAATTTTATCATAAATCATATTCTTAATTTCATCATTTTTCTCTGATATCACATACACACCTTTTACATAAGGCATACCTTCCATAGCTAAGTCAGTAAGCCTTGATGTAATGAAAAGGTTTACATATCCCCAAATAATCAAACTTAAGTCATGAAATGTAATACCAACTGTAAAGATAATCAAAGTTTCAACAATCCAATATCCCGTACCAATTGAAACGCCTAATTTTTGTTTAATAATAGCCACAGGAATATCAGTTCCACCGGTTGAACCTCGGAAACGGAAAATTATGCCAAGTCCTAATCCAAGTAAAACAGAACCGGCGATTGCAGAAAGATATATCTCTTCAGGAGGAAGCATAGAATATATCTCCTTACCATCAATGATAAAAGTATAATTTGAAATATCCTTTATTATACCAAATTTATGTAAGTTAGGAATACTTAGAAGATCTGAAAAAATCGCTGTTGCAAACATTCCATAAATAGAATTAATTCCAAAACGTTTTCCCATTAAGATAAAACTAACAATAAATAGTGGAATATTTAACATTATCATAGAAATGCCAATTGGAATATCAAACATATGATACAAAATTTGAGATAAACCACCAACTCCGCCCGGTGCTATTTTATATGGTATTAAAAACCATGAATATGCCATAGCAAAGATTATCGAACCAAATATTATTCCAACATTATGGATAATATGTCTTTTTATCTTCTCTGATAAATTTAATTTTCTCATAAGTACTCCTAATAATCAATTTTAATTAAAGTTCTATAAATTTTTCTTAGCCATAAACTCGCTTAGAATATTTAAAATTGTGTCAAATTTGACAAGGAGTTATTTTAGACAATAAAAAAAAATGTTGCCATTTTAGAAGCATATAAAGAAATTTGAGAATTCAAATCTTGAATTACTGGAGGTAAATTATGTATCAAGTAGAATTACGTGTAAACGGAGAATTTTTTAAAACAATTGAAGTAAAAAAAAATAGTAAGATTATCGATATAATTTCAGAAGATGAAATTGAAAAAGATAAGATTATAGCTTATACAATTAATAGGGAATATGCAAATTCAGAAACGGAAATTACTAAAAATTGCATCTTAAATTGCTTATATTACAACACTCCTCGTGGACATAGATTGTATCAAGACACAGCTGCTTTTATTATGATGAAAGCATTCCATAATCTTTTTCCCAACCCGGGGAGATTTGTGATTGAGCATTCTATAGGTGACGGAGTTTTCTGTGAAATTTTTAAAGGTGATATGCTTACACCTGAAGATTGTGAGAATTTAAAAAATGAGATGCATAGAATAATTGATGCGAAATTATTGATTGAAACAAATGAATATACTACTGAGGAAGCAAAAGAAATTTTTACTCGTCAAGGGCGATTAGATGTTATAAGAAATCTTAAAGGTAACAAAATAAAAATCTCTAAATGTGGAGAGTATTATGACCATTTTCTTAATCCAATTGCTGAAAACACTTCAGTTATTAGAAGCTTTGATCTGGTTTATCATGCACCGGGAGTAATTTTGCGTTTTCCAAAAATTGGTGAATTGGAAATTACCGATGAATTTAAAATGCCACGACAACTGTTTAATACCCACCAAGAGCATGATAAGTGGCTTAATATTCTTCGTATGCATAATGTTGCAGATTTGAATAAAGCTATTGAGGATTATTATCAAATAAGAGATATTATCCAGATAGAGGAAGCACTTCACGCCAAAAAAATTGTTGAGATAGCTGACGAAATAGAAAGAAAAAAAGATGTAAAAATCATTTTAATAGCCGGACCAAGTTCCTCAGGTAAAACAACTTTTGCCAAAAGACTATCGATTCAATTAAGAGTTAATGGAATTACACCGCATGTAATTGGAATGGACGATTATTTTGTAGATAGAACAAGAACTCCGAGAAAAGAAAATGGTGAGCTGGATTTTGAGAGCATTAATGCTTTGGATTTGGAATTATTAAATTCCGATTTAACAAAAGTTTTAAATGGAGAAGAAATTGAACCACCTAAATATAATTTCATAACCGGCAAAAGCGAAAGAAGTTATCGTAAACTACAGTTGTTAGAAGATGAAGTTTTAATTATGGAAGGTATTCATGGGCTAAATGATAAGCTTACACAATCAGTTCCTTTTAATCAGAAAATAAAAATTTATGTAAGTGCTTTGAATAATCTAAATGTAGATTATCATAACAGAATTGCCACAAGTGATTCACGTAAGATTAGACGAATTATGCGAGACAGTGCTACAAGAGGTCATACAGCCGAGCAAACAATCTTGATGTGGGATTCTGTACATGCCGGTGAAAAGAAAAATATTTTCCCATTCCAAGAAAATGCAGATTTTATGTTTAATAGCATTTTAACTTATGAGCTTGGAGTTTTCAAAGAAAAAGTTCTTGCTTTATTGAAGAGGATTCATAAGCAATCAGCAGCTTATCCTGAAGCACAAAGATTAATTCAAATAGTTGAGCAAGTCTATTTTATCAAAGAAGAATTGGTTCCTAGAAATTCTATATTAAGAGAATTTATTGGTGGGAGCATTTTTAATTATTGATAACGAAAAAGGGAAATACTTGTATTTCCCTTTATTTTTTTCTTTTCAATTAATCATCTATTTCATCTTCATCAATTTCAATATCCGGTTCGGGTTTTATTATTTTGCTAAATAAAATTTCAGCCATTGAAATTCCAAAGCTGATTGTTAGCATTATCATAAATCCGTTTATGAAATATGTTAAAATGAATTGAGAAGTTACTGCAATCTTTAGGAATAATGAGATTAATATATGCACTGCCATATATCCAATTCCTGATAAAATGGCAAAACTGAGATTCCTAATAGATCGAACATTAAACCAAGTAAATCTGAAAATAATCGCTAATGTTGAAAGCAACAAGAATGAATAAATCAGAATTACCCAAAATCCTCCAAATTTATCGGATAATGAAGTTTTATCCAATAAATATGCATAGATCACTGCTAAGAAAATATCAATAATAATCACATCAAAATTCTTTAGATATCTAAAAGCAAAATAAATAAAGCTAAAGAATATCATAAGAAATAAATATTGAAATCCCAGACTATTCTGATCAAACATACTCATATCTAAAACTGATGTAATTATTAATCCAAAAACAAAAAGGCTTGCTATTAGCAAACTAAAAAAAAGTAGTTTTTCCGATTTCACTTATCCTCCTAATTTATAAAAATCCATTTCACACCATAAGTGAAATGACGTCCCGGAACTGTGTTTATTTGACTAAACATATTTTTCTTATCGAATATATTATTGAAATTCCCATAAAGTTCAAAATATTTTGTTATCTGAACTTTCAAGAATAAATCCCAATTATCAGCATTTGAAATCAAACTATCAACTTCATATTTTGATGCATAATGATTTGAAATTCCAAACTTTATAATGTTTGAATATTTCATATCAAAAATAAGCAAAGCAGTTGAAACAGATTGATATTCAGGATAATCATCCGGCGCATTAATATTATTTTCAAATCTATTTTGCAAGCGTAAAATAACATTTTTGTATGGAATGTCCAGTTGATTTTTACTGCTAAACAAATCCCATTCTTTATCCTCACAACTTCTTTTTCCTATATTAAAAGATAATCTTAAATAGGAATTCTCATAAGATGAATTTAATAAAATATCTTTGGAATCCTTGGTATTATCCGTATTTATATAAGTTGCACCAAATCTTAGACTTTTCCATCTATAAAATAAGTTTGAACTTATTTGAGAAACATCATCATCTCTATAAAATCCATAGCTATTCAAATGAAAATTAAACAAGCTGCTTTGTTGTTTGAATCTAATTAATGAAAAATCATAATCCCCCCAAAAAGTTTCATAAGTTAAATCTAATTTATGATCTTGCTTTTCTACTTTTGCTGTAACATAAAATTGCTGGTAATCGGATTCAAGAGAATCAAGTGTCGTATGAGAAAATTTAATTCCGGAATCTAAAAACCTGCTTTTATAAGCTATTGCGTGAGATATTTCTCTCTCATCTATCCTATCTTCATTAAAAGAAAAATTATATCTTTCTTCGGAAGATTTTTGATTTATTCCTGAAGCGTAATAATGAATGCTTCCAACTTTTGGCTTATACCAAAGATGAAAATTGATATTTGCCATTTTCTCATTTACATTTAACCAATTTCCGGAAGTTCCTAAGTAGGAAGTTTCTAAGTTCAGATTTTTCAGATTGAAGAGATCACCTTTATGAAAAGAAAAATAAGCATGATCCATCTCTTCATCACCTAACCCTAAATATGTGATTGTAAGAGGAACTTTTAGATCATAATTTCGATTATCAAATTCGATGAATTTTCCATAACTCTCTGCCTGAAAATGTGGAGTGTAAGTTTGGATCGAAAAATCTTGTTTTCTGAAAGGTTGGAAAACAGAAAATCCATTAACGATAATTGTTTCGTTAATTTCATTTAAAGTTTTGATATGAAATCCTTCATTATAGACAAAATCAAGAGGATAGCTCAAATCCTCATTTTCAGCTATTTTTTCTATTTCCTTCCTTGCTTTTAAACGAAAATCCGCCAAAGAATCTGCTTCTACGATGAAATCATCTTCTGTCATTGCACCATGTTCAACCGGTTTGACTAATATTGAATCGGTTACCGTTTGTTCATTTTCAGAAGCAATTTCTAATTCTTTTGAAAATCTTATACTATCTGCTTTTGCAGTTTGCAATGAATCCAAAAGAGAAATATCATTTCCGAATAAAAATGAAAAGAAACTAAAAACTATACTAATTAATAAATATTTTCTCATGTATTTCCTTTATGAAATTTTTATTTATTCATAAAGAAATTTATGCTTGCTTATCGGTCAAATAATTTTAGCTAAAACTTCTGTTTATATTTTCGCTATATTCAGAAAAATACTATCTTCCATTTCTTTTTCAAAAAAGGTTGTTGGAATAAAAATAGGGAACCAACATATTTCTTCTTATTGAAATATAAAACCAGTAAGCCCTAGAATTGCTAATAACGGCTATCTATAATATTATTTGCAGGATTTTTATTTGGAATATTTAACTGCCTAAAAAATAAAAAGTTAGACTCATTAATTATATTATTGACAATAAAATGACTCGTAGTCAGTTTTTGTGTCGTGTTATAAAGGAAATTTTTATAAGGAGTTTTATGGGTACATTAGAAAGAAAAGAAAGAGAAAAAGAGCAAAGAAAAAACGATATTCTTTTTGCTGCGGAAAAGATATTTTATGAAAAAGGATTTGAAACGGCAACAATGCAGGATATTGCAAATTATTGCGAATTAAGCAAAGGTACTTTGTATTTATATTTCAAAACAAAGAATGAACTTTGCATTGCAATCTATTCTAAAAGTTTACAAATATTTCAAAAACAATTATCAGAGAAAATCAGTGAAACCGATGATTCATTAAAGAAAATACAATCTATTGCACCTTGTTTTATTGATTTTATAAAAAAATATCCGGCATATTATCAGGCAATTCTAAATTATAGACAACATAGCTCACTCTGTTCCGAAGATAGTGATTTTATCAGGAAAAGTTCAATTTTGCACAAAGAAATAACAAATCTTATTAGGAAAATTATTGAAGATGGTATTATTGCAAAAGAGATCTCTTCAGATATTGATTCAGAGCAAATCGCAAATTTAATTTGGAATGAAAAAACAGGAATACTTTCCTGCGCAACTCTTAGTAGCAAAAACGGATTAGATTATGAAGCTTGTAATTCAGTGAATTATTTTATAGAAATATTGATTAAAGCAATAAAGGAGAAGGAGTTAGAATGAAAATATTTAAACAAAGTTTGTTGATTTTTATTAGTTTAATGTTTTTTTGGATTCTTTTAGCTGGTTGGCAAAATCAAGAGCTTATCGTTGGAGCGATAGTTTCTTTACTTTTGACGATGCTATTTCCAAAGAGCAGAGAGCTATTTGGAGAATTCAAATTTTCTTTCAAGGCGATAATAAGTCTTATACAATTTATTTTTGTATTCACATTTGAACTTATTAAATCAAACCTTGATGTGGCACTTCGTGTTGTTAAGCCCACGTTACCAATTAATCCCGGTATAGTGAAGGTAAAAACAAAGTTAAAATCACGTTTGGGAAGAGTAATGCTGGCAAATTCGATTACACTTACACCCGGAACACTAACGGTAGAAACAGATGGGGAAGATTATTATATCCATTGGATTGATGTCTCATCAAAAGACATCGAGGGTGCAACAGAAAAGATAGTTCACAAATTTGAAAAATATTTGGAGGTTTTTTATGGATAGATTAGCAGATCTACTTTTTCAGATATCTTTTTATTTTATCCTAATTAGTATGGTCATGTCTTTTATTCGATTAATAAAAGGACCAACCATAGTAGATCGCGTAGTTGCACTTGATTCAATGACAATTGTTTCAATATCAATTATTGTATATTTAGCTTTATATTTTCAGCGTGTTATCTATCTTGATGTAGCGTTGGTTTACGGTCTGCTAAGTTTTATAGGTGTAATTGCAGTAGCCAGATATATTGAAGGGGGATTGAAATGATTCATCTAATTGGAGCAATCATTACATTATTGGGATCAATTTTTCTCTTCTTAGGAACATTAGGAATTCTGCGTATGCCTGATGTTTACAATAGAATGCAAGCCGGAACAAAAGCAACAACTTTAGGGAGTATTCTTTTTTTTACCGGAATCATTTTTTATGGTTCGGGATGGGCAGGAAAATTGATTATTCTAATTTTATTTATAATTTTCACAAATCCTGTATCATCTCATGCTTTGGCTCGTGCAGCTCATCATGTAGGAATAAAACTTACTGATAAAACCGTAATTGATGCCTTAAAAGAGAAAGAACAAAGGGAGATTGAAGATGATTAATTTAGCAATTATTATTATGGGAATTTTAATGATTATCGCTGCAATTTATGCTTTCCGAACAGAAAAATTGATAAATTCAATAATTGCTTCGGGAGTAATTAGTTTGATAGTATCGGTAATCTTTCTAATTTTAGCTGCTCCTGATGTGGCAATGACAGAAGCATCTATTGGCTCTGCTCTTACAACAATAGTGTTCCTTTATGCTTTAGTAAAAATTAAAGCAAAATTAAACGGAGGTGATGATGCTTAGAACCGTTTTAATTTATGTTGTAATTATAGCTCTTGCGATGATTTTTATTCCAATAGCTCGGGAAAATATGGAAAAACAAGATTTATCTGACTTATCAAAAGAATATGTAAAAAACTCGATTGATAAATTGGAAACGCAAAACGTGGTAACCAGTGTAGTGGTTACTTATCGTGGTCTAGATACATTGGGTGAAGTAACTGTTTTATTCTTAGCAACTTCCGGTGTAGGATTTTTAATTAATAGAAGAAAGAAAAGAAAGAGTAAGATAAGACAAGCTTCCGAAATTCTTAATACCGGATCCTTTTTTATTTTTCCGATAATTGTCTTATTTGGGGTTTACGTGTTTGTTCACGGTCATCTGACTCCCGGTGGCGGTTTTCAAGGTGGCGTATTGATTGCCAGCGCATTTGTGTTGATGATGCTGGTAAATAATAATTCAGATTTGAATCATTTAGTATTGGAAAGCATTGAAGCTATTAGTGGATTTTCTTATGTAATAATTGCAGCTCTCGGTTTAATTCTTTTAGGTTCTTTTTTGGATCCTACTTTCTTGCCAATGGGAAAACTTGGAATGCTGTTTAGTGCCGGAGCAATTCCGCTAATTTATTCGTTTGTAGGTTTAAAGGTCGGAGCAGAATTAACAAATATAATTGATAGTCTTCGTAATGAGAGCACAGAATCCGAGGAGGTTACAAAATGATGCTAACTACATACTTGGGTGTAATTCTTATCTTGATAGGTATCTGGGGAGTTCTTACTCAGAAAAATTTGATTAAAATGGTAATAGGATTTTCTGTTATAGATACAGGTATTCATCTAATAATCGTTTCTATTGGCTATATAAAAGGTCGGACAGCTCCGATTATTGATGCTGCAGTAAATACACAAAATGCAGTTGATAAAGTTGTAGATCCTATTCCTTCAGCATTGGTTTTAACTGCTATTGTTATCGGATTAGCGGTTACTGCGCTGATGCTTACATACGTAATCCAATTAGTGGAATCAAGAGATAAATCGGAAAGTAATCTTAAAGATCCGTTACTGATTTCAAGTTATGAGGAGTTAAAATGGTAAATCCAATCTATCTATTCATTTTATTTTTGGCTTCCGGTTTTCTTTTTAGTTTAGTTGATAAAATGGGGCGTAAAGTTTCCCAAACTATATTTTATTTTGTCTTAGCATTTGCCACTTATTTACCTTTAACTTGGGTTATAGGTATCTTCCAAGGAACTACGGAAGGCACAATGATTCAAACTGCCGGCTTTTTAGCTCCACTTTCCATAAATTTGAAATTTGGATTTGAAGAAGCATTATTGGTATTTCTGATAAATCTAGTCGGCTTACTTGCTGCAATCTATTTAGCAGATAAATTCTTTGCTAAAAAGGTAAACGGTATGATCTTGTTTATGATTATGCTATTGGGTGCAAATGGCTTGGTTATGACTCGAGACCTTTTCAATGTTTTTGTTTTCTTAGAAATTTTATCAATTTCCACATATTCATTAATTGCATTGGAAAAAAACAGAAGATCACTTTCAGCAGGTTTTAAATATATGCTTGCCGGTGGAATTGCCTCAGCATTTATTTTGTTGGGAATTGTGATGCTATATAATTATTCGGGATCATTAAATCTTGATGATATTATCAATTCACATTTTTCAGTTACAAACAAAGTGGAATTTTTTGCACTATTCCTAATCTTATTTTCTGTGATATTAGAACTAAAGCCTTTCCCGATAAATGGTTGGGCTCTTGACGTATATGAAGCTGTAGATGAAAGTATTGTATCCATAATAGCTGTTGCTTCATCAGGTGCAATTTTCTTTCTTTTTTATAAACTTTTACCATTACTACCAATTTCATTTATGCCTTATATAATAGGAATAGGATTAATAACCTTCTTTTTCTCAAATTTATTGGGATTAAAACAAAAAAATCCTAACAGGATTTTGGGATATTCATCGATTGCACAAATGGGATTTTTGCTGGTTATTGTTGCCTATCTTTATCAATATGAAGCTTACAGAATCTTGATTTTTCCAATCGCAGGCGGGATATTTATCAATCATTTTCTAGCAAAAGCAGGATTATTCTGGATTGTAGGAATTGTGAAGAAAGATAATATTTCAGATTGGAAAGGATTATCAATAAATCCTATGCTTTTAACTCTTTTTGGAATTTTTATATTTTCACTTACAGGATTTCCTCCTTTCCCGGCATTTTGGGCAAAATGGGATTTTATTAAAATCTTAACTGAAAAAGCTGATTACACAATGATTGTAATTATCTTGTTGGCTAGTTTAATCGAAATTATTTATCTTTTCCGCTGGTTTGGAAAAGCATTGCAAAAAGATGAGACAGTTAAAAAAATAATTTCTCCTCTTCATAAAGAAATTGCACCAACTATTTTCGCTTTTATGTTGTTAACTTTATCATTTATAATTGTATATTTCTTTAAAGATTTCCACTACATTGAAATGATGCCGTTGTTCGCAGTTGTTATCTTAGTTTTGGTAGATCATCTTCCTGTAAGATTAAAAGGTTGGCTGGCAATGGTATTAGTTGGCTATTACGGATATAATTTCTACTTTCTAACAAGTGGATTAGAACATTTTTTCGCTCTTATCATAATTGGTGGATCTTTTGTTCAGATTTTTGCCACAATGTATAAAGGCGGCACAAGAAAAGGATTTTATCCATTTTTAGTTTTAATGATTCTTGCTATGGGAAACCTGATAATCGCACGTTCGTATCTAAACTTTTTCTATGCTTGGGAATTGATGACACTTGCCAGCTATATTTTAATTATGCGCGGTAAAGATTCTGAAGAAGCCGGCGTAAAATATATAGGATTTTCTATGGCAGCTGCCTATCTCATTCTATCAGGTTTTATGTTTGCTCCGGATTTGATTTCTCAAAATGCCAGTTTATTAATTCAGATCGATATCAAAGGTTTGCCTTTAGTTTCAATGATTCTATTAGCAGCCGGAATCCTAATTAAAATGGCAGCACTTGGTGTACATGTTTGGTTACCGGATTCATATTCACAAGCAGAAGACGACACAACAAGTTTTCTTAGTTCTGTTCTTAGTAAGGCAGCGGTTTTGGGTTTGTTCATTATAG
>JAMOPB010000297.1 GCA_027064945.1 Candidatus Cloacimonadota bacterium | reverse complement strand
AGCTTGATGGATCAAAATGACGAAGAAGAAATTTCTGATAAAAGTGTTTATCAAGTTTATATCGATGTTTTATTGTTAAACAATATGGAAGACAAAGCTAAAGAAATAGAAAAGAAAATTCAATAATAGGAATTCAGATGAAAAAAACAATAATTCTTCTTATACTGGTTTGCTCAGCAATCTTTTCTTGGGCAAATGAAAAGGCAGTAATCAGAATAGAAAAACCTACTAAAGACCAAGTTGAATCTTTCTATAAAAATAATGATGTAGCTTCTTATAGACCAAATGAATACATAGATCTTGTTTTACCTATAGAAAAAGCGAATCAAATGGTTTCAGAAAATAAAGGGTACATCACTCAAACAGAATCACAATTGAAGAATAATTTAACTTCTCGAGATTTAGCAGGATATCGAAACTACGAGGATGTTCTTAGTGAATTACAAGAATTTGCAGCTACATATCCTGAAATTTGTCAGTTATACGATATTGGTGATACTCGAGGAAAAGAATATTCAGAAGCCGGAAACGATTATTATGATGTCTTTAATCATGAGATTTGGGCTTTGAAGATTTCTGATAATCCAAATGAAGATGAAGATGAACCTGCTATTTATTGGATGGGTGAACACCATTCACGCGAGCCAATCAGTACAGAAGTTGTAATGTATGCTACAAATTATGTGTTGGAAAATTATGGAGTAGATGATGAAATAACTACAAGCGTAGAAAATAATGTACTTTGGGTTATTCCAATAGTTAATCCTAACGGACACAAAATAGTTACTGATCAAACAGATGTTTGGTGGAGAAAAAATATTCGAGATAATAACGAAAACGGCACATTCGACACAGATTACAATAGTGGTTCAGGTTATGATGGTGTTGATCCTAACAGGAATTATGGTTTTTGCTGGGGAACTGTAGGAGCTTCCACTGACCCTAGCTCTCCAACTTATCATGGTGATGAAGAGTTCAGTGAACCGGAAATTCAAGCTATGAGAGACCTGATGTTAGAAAATCATTTTGTTGCAGGAACAAGTTATCATAGTTATGGAGAATTAGTTCTTTTCCCTTATGGATACAACTATGATCTTACAGCTCCTGATTACGACGCTTTACAACAATTGGCTATTGATATGGCAATTACAATTCCAGCTGAAAACGGTGGAAATTATGATCCGACAGAAAGTTGGCAATTATATCCGGCTATGGGAACTACCGATGATTATGCTTATGGACAACATGGTATTTTTGCTTATACAATAGAACTTGGGACAGAATTTATTCCACCTTCTTATGAAGTGGACGGAATTTGCCAAGATAATCTTGAGGCTGCATTAACTATGTTCAAAAGACCAAATCAAAGTATGGCAAAAGGTATTATTACAGATGCTGAAACAAATGAGCCGATTATTGCTGAAGTATTTATCGAAGGAATCGATGACTCTGAAATTTATAGAGAGCCATACACTTCTGACGCTGAATTTGGACGATATTACAGACTTCTTCTTCCCGGTTCTTACAATTTCACTTTCAGTGCATTCGGATATGAAAGTGTTACTATGGAAAATGTGGAAATTACAAATGATGACATTACGGAATTGGATATTCAATTACAACCGGCAACGAATAACATAGATATTACCGGAATAATTAGAGATACAGAGACAAATGAGCCAATTCCAAATTGTGTTATCGATTTCTTAGATAATGAAAGCGAATCATACCACACAAATTCAAATGGAGAATTTGCAATAAGTAATTTGTTTGCTTATAACTATGAATGTGTGATTTATGCTCAAAATTACGAAGCAAAATATATCACCTTAGCTGTTTCAGAAAATCAAAATACATTTGAACTTGAATTGGCAAATCTTCATGATGGAACTTTTGAAGACGGCAACATGGGAGAATTCTGGCAATTTGGTGGTGATCAACCTTGGATATTGGATTCAGCAGATAACAATTATTCTATCAAAAGCGGTAATATTG
>JAMOPB010000296.1 GCA_027064945.1 Candidatus Cloacimonadota bacterium | reverse complement strand
TTTCAGATTAATAACGAGCAGAACAAACAAGCAGAATTGTTCATCTATAATTTGAAAGGTCAAATGATAAAAAGATATGAAATTAATAACTTAAAATCAGGCTTGAATGAAATTGTATGGAATGGATTAGATAAGAATAATCAAAATGCTCCTTCGGGAGTTTATCTCTACAAACTCCAAGCCGGAGAGTTTTCTCAGATAAAGAAAATGATCTTGATGAAATAAAGGTAGAGCAGGAGAATAAATGAAGAAAGTAATTTTTATGTTTATATTAATTTCTGCGTTTGCTGTTCTTAATGCAGAGTGGCAACAGGTAGGAGAACAAAACTTTTCTTATAACGAAATATATGATCATGCAATTGCAATTGATTCAGAAGAAACTCCATATGTGCTATATATCACTACGGAAAATTTTAAAAATATAAGAGTTGAAAAGTTTAATGGGAATGATTGGGAAACAGTTGGTGAAGATAACCTCATAGATTCCAATCAATTTATTGTTGCTTTTCCTTTCATAAAGATTGATGCAGATGATAATATTTATATTTCATATCATTATAATGATGTAGCAAATACAGAGCAATTTCATACAGTTGTAAAACAATTAAATGGAAATTCTTGGGAAGAAATTGGTCACTTTACATCTGAAGTTTCTACTTGGTCTCATGGTTCAGCTTTTTGTCTTGATAGTGACGGAAATCCGTATGTTTTGTATTATGCCGGAAATGATACTGCTCCGGGACCTACTGTAATCCAGAAATATAATGGAACAGATTGGGAAGTTATTTCTGAAACAACAACTGCAGATTCTTGGATATATCAACCGGGAATGGCTGTTGATTTTGATGATAATGTATATATTGCATATGCTGATCATAATGATACGGCAAAAAGAGTAAGAGTTGATAAATTTAATGGTAGTTATTGGGAAAATATTGGAGACGCAATTACACAGTATGGAGCTATAGATCAAATGTATTCCATGCCACAAGAGATAGTTTTTGATAATAATGGGATTCTACACATTGCTGCAATTACAGATCCTTACTGGAGTGGTGGAGATCCAAATTATGTATTTGAAAGATACTGTTTCGATGGTGTTGAATGGAGTGGCGGAGTTGTTCAAGCACAAAATGGTATGTCAGTTTCTCTAACTACCGATAGGGAAGGGAATGCATATTGTGCCTACAAAATTATTGATGGAACTGCAAAAGGATTTGTGGAAAAATTTATTAATAATGAGTGGGAAGAAGTAGGAAATCAGCCGGTTGTTGAAGATTTTTCGCTAATATATGTAGCTGTAAATAATGACCCATATGTTTTATATCAAGATTTTTCCGGCGATGATGAACGAAAATCATCAGTGAAAAAATTCAATCAATATTTAAACTCTGAAAATGATATATTGTCTTTTACTGTTCCTGAGCAAATTGGAGAAACAATAATCGATGATGTTGAACATACTGTTTATTTGGAAGTTCCAACAGGAACAAACGTTACATCTCTTGTTCCAACTATTGAAATTTCTGAAAATGCAACAATATCTCCTGCAAGTGGAACACCACAAGATTTTTCTGATTCTGTAGAATACACAGTAACAGCAGAAAATGGTGATGCTCAAGTTTGGATAGCAGATGTAGATTTTGTAGCATCATCAGAAGATGATCTTGTTCCTGAAGTAACAAAACTTATCGGTAACTATCCAAATCCGTTTAATCCAACAACAACTATTTCTTTTCAGATTGATAACGAGCAGAACAAACAAGCAGAATTGTTTATCTATAATTTGAAAGGTCAAATGATAAAAAGATATGAAATTAATAACTTAAAATCAGGCTTGAATGAAATTGTATGGAATGGATTAGATAAGAATAATCAAATTGTTCCTTCGGGAGTTTATCTCTACAAACTCCAAGCCGGAGAGTTTTCCCAGATAAAGAAAATGATCTTGATGAAATAAATTTTATCTAGGTAAACTTTGGAAATCTAAAGCGG
>JAMOPB010000295.1 GCA_027064945.1 Candidatus Cloacimonadota bacterium | reverse complement strand
AAATGTAGTTGAATTGCCTGTTATTTTGGAACAAAATTCACCAAATCCATTTAATCCTAGCACAACTATTCGCTTCCAAATTCCAAATAAATCTTACACAAAATTAGAAGTATATAATAGTAAAGGCCAAAAAATAAAAACTCTTGTAAATAGTGAACTTCCAGCCGGAGCTCATCAAGTGGTTTGGAATGGAGATGATAACAATTCTAAGCCTGTTGTTAGTGGCGTATATTTCTATAGATTATCAAATGGAAAATTCCAAAAAACAAATAAAATGCTTCTAATTAAGTAATTAGGAGAAATTATGAAAACAAAAATAATTCTTGTTATAGCTGCCACACTTGTGGCAGCTGGTATTTGGGCTTCTCCACCCGACTGGCAACCAATTCAGGGTACACAATACTCAATGGTTTTAATTGCCAGTGCTTCAATTGATGATGTGGAATTCACTGGAGACGGTGCAAATATGTTTGCTGCTTTTGGTCCCGGTGGAGAATCTGATTGTCGAGGTTTAGCTACTTGGTATAGTAATGGGTTCTGGTATTTCACAATAGTTGGGAATGAAAATGACCAAACTATAGAATTCAAAATGTACAATGAAGTCACAGATGAAATTGTAGAATGTGCTCAAACAATAAATTTTGAAAATAATTCTATAATTGGTTCTCCTGCTGAACCTTTCCAAATAACTTCAGGTTCTTCAAACGGAACAATCAATGGTAGCGTAAACCTAATAAATACTCATTCCGAAGCAATAGATCCAACTACTGTTACTGTCTATGCAAACGGTTTTTCAACCCATCCGAATTCATCGGGAAATTTTAGTTTCACTCTTCCGGCAGGAAATTATAATCTATCTGCTACTGTTGTCGGCTATTCATCCAATCCGGTAGAAAACATAGCTCTTACAAATGGCCAAGTAGTGGATAATATAGAGATCAATTTAATCGATTGGGAAAAAATCAATGGAACTCAATATAGCCTAACCGTTATGGCAGAGCTTTCTATGAATGGAGAAATAATAGAGAATAATTCTTCAAATTTCTTAGCAGCATTTGGTCCAAATGGATATGATGATTGCAGGGCTATAGCAACTTGGGAACCGGCTAACCCTCCTTATTGGGAAGGTTATTGGTTTATGACAATTGTAGGCAATACTAACGGAGATGAGATTAATTTCATCTATTATGATGAGGAAGAAAATAATTGTGCAGAAGTTATTAACTTCGCTGATAATGCAGTTTTTGGAAGTCCCACAACACCATTTCAATTATCTGCCGGCTTCATTGATCAAACTTTTAATTTAACAGAAGATTGGAATTGGATCTCTTTTTATCTTATTCCTGAAAATAATTCTCTGAATTCTATATTTTCTTCAGTTTCAGAAAATATTTATCAGATAAAAAATCAAACTCAATCAGCTACTTATTATCCTAATCTTAATAGTTGGGTTGGAGATCTGAATTATATCTCTCCCGGCGAAGCATATTTGGTGAATATGATAAATAGTGATATTCTTACAGTAACTGGTGAAGCTATTGACCCATCTACACCCATTAATTTGGATGATTCTTGGAATTGGATAGCATATTATCCACAATATTCTCAATCTGTTAATAATGCTTTTTCTTCAATTTTGGATAATATATTACAGGTTAAAAGCCAGTCACAATCTGCGTTTTATTATAATCCGCCCGGAAGTTGGGTAGGTGATTTGGATATTTTACATCCAAACAGTGGTTATAAGATTAAAATGAATGCTGCGGATGAATTGGTTTACAGTGGATCAAGAAATATAGCTTATGATTTGGATATTGAGAAAAATCAAAATAGAGATGTTCCAAATTGGGAATTGATAAGCGGTACTGAATATTCAATGATTGTGATGATTCAAGCTTATTTGGATAATATTGAATTTGATAATTCAGGAAATAATATGGTAGGAATATTCGGACCCGGAGGAGAAACTGATTGCAGAGGAATAGCTGTTTGGCAAGAACCTA
>JAMOPB010000294.1 GCA_027064945.1 Candidatus Cloacimonadota bacterium | reverse complement strand
CAGTTGATCGCCAGAACATTACAGACAGTGTTTATGTAGCAATTCCTACTCCCGGCAAAAAAACACAAAAGTCGAGATTAAGAGGCATTATTAGAATTTTAAAGCGATTGGAGATTGGTTTAATATTTGTTGATAACAAAAGCAGTATGCCGATAAAGATAATTTTCCATCCCAAAAAATGGCAAAGGCGGAAACAACTAAAAAGAAAACGTGCGGTTTTAAAAGAAATATCTCTTAGAAGGAAGAACTTAAATATCGGCGGAACAAATCGTAAAAAGATAGTTACAGCATATCGTGAACAGGCAATTCAAATTGCAGTATATTTGCAAATTTTAGGAGAATGTAGTGCTGCAACTTTGCAAAAGTATGGAACTTCTAAAAACACACATTCCATTTTATACAAAAATTTTTATAAATGGTTTACTCGCACAGGTAGAGGAAAATACGTTCTAAATGAACTTGGCTCTGCAGAGATAAAACAATGGGAAGATTTAGTTGAATATTACCAAGAAATTTTTCAACAATTAGATGTATAAAAAAGGTAAATTCAGATATTATATTCCTTCATTTTTTTTATTAACAATTTTTTTGAAATTCCTAAATTTCTTGCTGATTCACTAACTATATACGCAGAATCTTCAAGAACTGAAACTATTATTTTACGTTCAATAATCTCAGCAATTTTATCACCATCAGCGTCTATAGAAAACTCTCTGAAAGAATCATCATCATAAAGTTTCTCTAGTTTTTCATTACCAAATTTTTCCATAAACCACCTCCTTAAAGATAGTTATGCATTGATTATTCCAAAATTATGCGAGATTATTTAAAATCATGCTTATCTTCTTTCGTTCTAAGTTGTTACCTATGATTATTTTTCTCTTATCTTCTAATCATAAAGTTATAACGCTTTAGATATACTTTTTATTTTACATATTCAGTAAACATAAGTTTACATTAGATTAGTTCATATTGTCGCAATTTTGCATACAAAGTAGCACGCTTCATACCTAATAATTCTGCTGCTTTTGATTTATTCCCATGTGCTTCATCCATTGCATATTCAATTAATTGAATTTCTAATTCTTTTTGTTTGTTATCAGTAATTTCTTTTAATGAATTACCTTTTTTTAATTGCTGAATTACTGCTGATGATGAATTCGGTTGAAAATCTTCTAAAATTATATGCTCCTCATCAATAATTGGTTTATCACACACTAAGGCAGCTTTACGAATAACGTTGCGCATTTCTCTTACATTACCCGGCCAACTATAATTTGTAAGTTTGGATAGGCCGTTTGCGGAAATTCCAATAAATTTCTTATCGAGTTCTATCGAAACTTCTTTCAAGAATTTCTCTGCTAAGATAGGAATATCTTCAATCCTCTCTTTTAATAATGGTAAATATATGGAAAACTCATTTAATCTGTGATATAAATCTAAGCGAAAATTACCTTTCTTTACCGCTTCATTAATTTCAATGTTTGAAGCTGCAATAATTCTAACGTCGAATTTAATCAATTCACTACCACCAACACGCGTAAAGCAACGTTCTTGTAAAACTCTTAAGAGTTTTGCCTGCGCAGATGAATTTAGGTTTGTAATTTCATCCAATAACAAAGTTCCGCCGTTAGCTCTTTCAAAAACTCCAGCCTCCCTGCTATCAGCTCCTGTAAAAGCACCTTTTTCATGACCAAATAACTCACTTTCTATCAATGATTCCGGTATTGCTCCGCAATCTACAGCAATATACGGTTTTTCATTTCTTCCACTTTTTTCATGCAATAATCTAGAAAACAATTCTTTCCCGGTTCCACTTGCACCTTGCATTATCACTGTCATGTTTGTCTCAGCAACAAGATCTACTTGCTTTAAAACTTTTTTAATAGCATTACTATTACCTAAATTTTCCAATCTACTTTGACTAAATTCAAAACGATTTTTTAATTTATTAAATTTTTCTTTTTGCTTTTTCAATTCACTAATGTCATGGCTAATTCCCATCACACCTATTCTATGCCCTTGGTCATCCAAGACCTCTGAAGTTACAAGACGACAAGTAAAAGTTTCTCCATTCTTTTTAACATTTCTCACTTCCCGAATTGTTTTCCCATGAGTTAGCACAGCTTTATGTGTTTCCAAACCTTCTTGATGAGAGTCATACAAAATATTTACATGTTTTCCTAATATCTCATCCAATGTGTAACCGAATTTTTCTTGAGCTGCTTTATTAAAAGTAGTAATTTTTCTATCATGATCCACAGCAATAATCATATCCATAGAGCTATCTAATAGATTACGATTATACATTTCCATAGTTTTCAATTTTGCTGATTTTTGGGATAATTCCTTTTTTAAATCATTCAGCTCGGTTATATCTTGGAACATGCATAAAATAAGATCTGAAATACCTTTAGTAGTAAGACGATAAGTTCTGTTTTCAATATTAATAATTCCACATTGATCGGATTCGTTATTAATTGCACATCCAAAAATTTTCATAACTCCCGAAAATTTTAATTTCGGGTAAAATACTTGGATTGCTTTATTTTCGATATCTTCTTTTTTATATTTTGTTATACTTAAAAATTTAGAGTTGAAATAAATAATTTTCTGATATTTATTAAAAACCAGAACTGCATCTTGGGTGTGATTTAAAATTTCTTCAAAGAGCTCAAATTTTATCATAATTACTCATCTTCATTTTTTTTATAAAGAAAAGGCAAACCTATTGCTAGGTTTGCCTAAATAATGTTTAAACATTAGTTATTTTGATTGCATCAATTGGGCATGCATCTTTGCATTTTCCACAATTTATACATGTTTCGTTTATTGTAAATTGCTCATCTGATTCTTCTATTGCACCTGCCGGGCAAACTTCTACACAGATTCCGCATTTTATACATTCCGCAGTAATAATATATCTCACTTTCTCTCCTGTAATTCTGAAATTACACTTCCATGATTTCAGCTTCTTTTGCTACTGTAGATTCTGTAATTTTTTTAATCCAATTATCTGTGAGATCTTGGATGTCTGAAAGTAAACCTTTCAAATCATCTTCACTAATTTCGCCATCTTTTTGCATTTTCTTTCCAGCTTCATTTGCTGAACGTCTGATGTTTCGAATTTCAATTTTACTATCTTCAGCCATTTTCTTAACATCTTTAACTATTTCACGACGAATTTCTTCAGTAAGAGGTTGGAAAGGAAGACGAATTACATTACCGTCATTCTGTGGTGTTACCCCGATATTTGAAGCTAATATAGCTTTTTCTATCAAATCAAGAGCTGTTTTATCCCAAGGTTGAACCACAATTAATCGAGGTTCAGGAATACTAATATTGCACAATTGTTTAATTGGAGTATTTTCTCCATAATAATCAATGCTTATAGAATCCAAAGCTGAAGCATTGGCTCTACCAGTTCTTGTCTTAGAAAAACGTTTCAGTAAAGAATCGAATGCTTTTTCCATTCTTTCTTCTGTTTCCATTAATAACATATCCATGACAACTCCTTTGATTGTGTTTGTTAAATTACTGTCTAGGCATGCACAAAAGTGCCAATCTCTTTATTTAAGACCGCTTCTTTAATATTGCCCGGAGTATTTATGTTAAAAATTTTAATTGGCATATTATATTCTTTAGCTAAAGAAAAAGCAGTCATATCCATTACTTTTAACTCTTTTGCCAAAACTTCATTGAAAGAAATTTTGCTAATAAATTTAGCATTTTCATCTTTCACAGGATCACCGGTATAAACGCCATCAACTTTTGTACCTTTGAAAATAATGTCTGCATCTAATTCGATGCCTCTGAGAACTGCCGCTGTATCTGTGGTGAAAAACGGATTACCTGTACCAGCACAGAAAAAACAAATCTTTCCTTCATTTAAGGAAGTTATTGCTCGGTCAGGAGTGTACAATTTTGCAACTCGATCTACTTGAATGGCAGAATACACTTCTGTTGGATAATTTTTACATTTTAGCATTCCACTAAGCACGATTGCATTCTGAATGGTTGCAAGCATTCCTACATTATCGGCTGCGTGACGGTTAATCTCGTCGCCAACTTCAGAAGCTCCTCGGAAAAAATTTCCGCCACCAAGAACAATACCAATGCTATAACCTTTTTTCTTGAGATAAATTATCTCAGAAAGAATTTCATGTACTCTTTTCAAATCTATGCCGAAGCCTTTTTTTCCTGCAAGTACTTCACCACTAATTTTGAAAATGATGCGATTGATCTTTTCCGGCTTGAAAGTTCTCATCATCTTTTTCATTAGATTATCCCTTGATTTGTGCTGCTACTTCTGCTGCAAAATCTTCTTCTTTCTTCTCGATTCCTTCTCCTACTTTAAATCTCACAAATCCGGTTAATTTCATTGGATTAGCAAATTTTTCTACAGTAGTTTTATCATCTTTTACAAATTTTTGTTGTAAGAGACAATTTTCTTCATAAAATTTATTCATCTTACCGATAAGAATTTTATCAATAATATTTTCCGGTTTACCTTCAGAAATTAATTGAGTTTTCATGATAGATTTTTCTTTATCAAGAATTTCTTGAGTAACTTCTGATTTATCAAAATATGAAGGGTCCATAGCAGCAACATGCATTGCAATATCATATGCTTTTTTCACATTTTCTTCAGTTGCTTCTGAAGAAGAATTGATAAGAACACCTATTTTTCCACCCATATGGATATATGAGCTTACAAAGCCGTCAGCTTTGATAAAATTAATACGACGAACATTTAAGTTTTCACCAATTGTTGCAATTAAGCTAGTAAGAGCTTCTGTGAATAATGTTCCATCTAATTCGCTATTTTTTAAAACTTCTAAATCTTCAATTTCATTTTCAACTAAAAATTTTACAGCTTGTTTACCAAAGTTGGTGAAATCTTCGTTTTTAGCCACGAAATCTGTTTCAGAGTTAAATTCTAAAAGTGCACCTTTTGTGTGATCTTCAGATACATAAGCAAAAATCAAACCTTCTGCAGCAACACGAT
Source organism: Candidatus Cloacimonadota bacterium (assembly GCA_027064945.1). Taxonomy (GTDB): domain Bacteria; phylum Cloacimonadota; class Cloacimonadia; order Cloacimonadales; family TCS61; genus DAOWES01. The sequence continues at coordinate 5,685 of JAMOPB010000294.1, read as the reverse complement.
CTGCTTTTTTAGCAGCCTTGCTAATACCTTTTTCGCGCAAATAGGTGATTGCAGCATCCATATCACCATTAGTTTCTTTCAAAGCTTTTTTACAATCCATCATTCCCGCACCAGTTCTCTTGCGGAGTTCCATCACAACTTTTGCAGATATACTCATTTTTATCTCCTGGTTTTATATATTTTTTTTATCATTTTAATATAGCAAGAAGAGACCAATGGCCTCTTCTTGATGTAATTATTTCTAAGCTGATTATTCGGCTTTTTCTTCTTCTACTTCTTCAGAATTTTCTGCATCTGCTTTTTGCTCTTCTTCAATACTCTTAGCAAAAGCAGCACCTTCCATTAAAGCTTGTTTTCCTTCGATAACAGCTTTAGCCATTGTATCTGCTATTAATTTGATCGCACGAATCGCATCATCATTTGCTGGAATTACATAATCAACAAAATCAGGATCACAATTTGTATCTACCATAGCTACTACAGGAATACCAAGTTTTCTTGCTTCCAATAATGCGATGTTTTCTTTGATAATATCAACAATAAAAATTGCACCCGGTAATCTATCCATATCACGAATACCACCAAGATAATGTGAAATCTTATCGTATTCTTTCTTAAGTTTCACACCTTCTAATTTTGTGAAACTATTGATTGTGCCATCTTCTACGATTTGTTCATAATAATCTAATTTTGCGATACTATTACGAATAGTTTTCATATTGGTAAGCATACCGCCGGCCCAACGATTGCTAACATAGTAAGAATCTGAATTCTTTGCAGCTTCTTCGATAGCATCTTTGGCTTGTTTTTTCGTCCCAACGAAAAGTACTGATTTGCCTTGTGAGGCAATTTCTTTCACAAACATATATGCTTCATTTACAGCATCCAAAGTCTGCTTAAGATCTAAAATATGGATTCCATTTCTTTTTAAGAAGATGTATTTATCCATTTTTGGGTTCCACTTATGAGTCTGATGCCCAAAATGTACACCACTTTCTAAAAGTTGCTTCATTGATACAACTGACATTTAATTCTCCTTTTTACGGTTAAATATTCTGCACAAACTTAGCTTGCAATATGATTCGAATATCTCGAACACCGTTTTGCATTTTTTGTGCAGTCTTTTTGTATAAAATCCCAGATTAACGTTTTGAGAACTGGAATTTCTTTCTTGCTTTTGGACGACCTGGTTTCTTTCTTTCCACCATTCTTGGGTCACGAGTAAGGAAACCTTCTTTTTTCAAAGCTGGTCTTAACTCTGGATCGTAAATGCAAAGCGCACGAGCAATACCATGACGGATAGCACCGGCTTGACCTGCTAATCCACCGCCAACAACATTAACTTTAACATCAAGTTTATCTGATAAACCTACTAATTTAAGAGGTTGCTCAACAACCATCTCAAGTGTTTCACGATTCAAATAATTTTTGATTGTTCTGTTATTTGCTATTCTCTTGCCTGTTCCAGGAGTAATTCTTACTCTTGCAACTGCATTCTTTCTTCTTCCTACAGCATCGAAATATTGCATTCAATATCCTCCTGCTTACAAAGTCATTGCTTTGGGATTTTGAGCTACGTGTGGGTGCTCATTCCCTGCATAAACTTTTAATTTTCTAATAATTTTTCTTCCAAGGGCATTCTTTGGAAGCATTCCTTTAACTGCATGTGTAATAATCTCCTCAGGTTTTTCCTGAAGCATTCTTTTGTAGGAAATCTCTGTGAGACCACCTGGGTATCCACTATAACGGTGATATGTTTTTTGAAGGTCTTTATTACCTGTTAATCTGATTTTCTCAGCATTAATAACCACTACAAAATCACCTGTATCCATATGTGGAGCAAAGTAAGGCTTGTGCTTACCTCTAAGGATAGTTGCAACTTTGGTAGCTAATCGACCCAAAACTACATCTTCTGCATCTATGACAAACCAATCTCTAGAGATCTGATCTGCTTTAGGCATCATTGTTTTCATGTATTCTCCTTATTCCTTTTCATTACTTTTTCGATCGGGATTATCAAAATATTTTCAACCCCTTCTCACTGTCAAGTTTTTAGAAAAACATTATCATAAACTCCTAAAATATTAGCTAATTACACAGTTTCACCATAAAAATCAGAGCGAATAAAACAATTGCCAAGATTCATACTTCATAAAACTTGGTTTACTTAGAAATATAAATATAAAGGAGAAATTTATGAAGAAATCAACTATATTTATTTCAATTATCTTTGCCATATTATTGATTATTATTATTACCGATTTTTTTATCATTAAATCATTAAATAAGAAATTAGACAGAATAACCATACTTACTACATTGGATAAAAAACCGGTATTATTCCCGGCAAGGAAATTAGAGGAAAAGACTATTTTAATCACGCCCGAATTTGTTGATCTTTATAGTAAATATTATTCTCCTTTCAAAGACGGAAGAACTTTTCAAGAATTGATAAACAAATATATACACAACAGATGGCAAGATCATTATGGAGCACCTCGTGGTACCAGTAGTATGCGAAGAATTCATGAAGGAATAGACTTGTTTGCTCCAATTAATACTCCTGTTTATCCTTTAACAGATTACGGAATAGTTACAGAAGTAAGTGATAACCCACATTATATGGTTACTGTAGGTTGTGTAAGAACAGGCGGAATACAGGATAGTGTAAAAATTGAATATGGTAAAACCGTAAGAATATTATATCCGGAAGGAATCGAAAGCATCTACACTCATTTAAATGAAGTGAATGTTGTCTTAGGTCAAGAAGTTGATAGGGATACACAAGTAGGATTAATAGGAAGAACAGGTAATGTTCAAAGAACTACAAAAGCAGCTCATTTGCATATGGAACTTCGTGATAAAAACAATAAATCTTTTGATCCGAGACATCGCTTGCATTTCAATCAACATTCTATAAAGTTTTTCTTAGATCACTTAGACTGGGATTAGTTCTTAATAAATACAAAAAAAGCCGATTGATTTTCTCAATCGGCTTTTTTATTTATCTTTTTATATTATTTCACAATAAATATCTTAAACAAGATCTTCTGACCCGGTTGAATTATATTTGGATTCTTCATAGTATCTTTATTAGACATAATCAGCAAATACCTTCCATCAAGATCATCTATCATGTTATAAGCCACATTCCAAAGATTATCGCCCGCTTTCACAGTGTATTCTACTAAGTCATCATAAATGGAGTTATTTTCTATATAGATGATTTGTCCCGGGTAAATTTTATCAGGATTATTAATTATCAATCCGTTCTTAATATTCAGTTGTGACCATTTAAACGGATCGCCAAAAATCTTTTTATTCTTAGAAATGTTCCATAAATTATCACCTTTTTTCACCTTGTAAAGATATGGAACTTCTCCTTTAACATAGAAAGATTTTGGAATACTGATCAATACAACATCCGCTATCACAAATTTTTGCGAATTTTCGTAATGCTCTACCGTTTCCGCAGTATCATTTTCTGTTACTTCTACTAATTGGTCTCTTTCCAAATCACTTTCTTTAGGAACTTCCTCAACTTTTTGCTCTACTACAACTTCTTCTTTTGGATTTTCAACAATTTCATCCTGAGCTAAATTAAGCTTTATCATTTTATATGTTGTCGCATCATTCACAGAAACAGCGGTAAATTCTAATTTATTATCTGAATCAATTAATTTGATAGGAACTTCAAAATTCTTACTATCATCATCCCAAATGTATTCTTGATTCAATAATTCTTCATCATTTAGTTTCACACTGATCTTTTTAAATCTTTTCGCACCTGAAACATTGAAGCGCAACGTTTGTTCTTCTGTAGTATTTTCAGGTTCGTTGATTTCTATAACAGGTTCTTTATTTCCGGGATATTCATACACAAGATCCAATTCTAAATTCTGATTTCCTAAGTTGCTATCATAATACACATCATAACCTAAACCAACTTCCCAATAATTAAATAAAGAGAAAGTAGGATTGTATGACATATTTTCTGAACCAACATAAATTTTATGTTTCAAATTCGGATATGGAAATTTTGCGGAAAAATTTAATCCGAGATATGTCTGCTCATCTTCATTTTTATATGATAATCCAACAGAATATAACTTATTTATTTTCCAATCTAAACCTGCCCTAAAATATGGATCCAATGTCTCATTACTATCCAAGAAACTCAATTTTGGTTGATTAAGATATGAAGCTTGCATTTGCAATGAGATATCATGCCAAACTTTTGCTTTCAAACTAAAGCCCAAGTTTGCACTTGTTACGCTTTCAGAATCAATTTCTTCAGCTTCTCCAAAGATTAATTCAGATGAATCCAAACTTCTATTGATAATTCCTAATGAAGCGGCTAAAATATATTTCTCTTTAAAGGTATATGCCGGATTAAGATTCCAATTCAACTGACGATAGATATCATCACCAAAAAGATTAATATCTGTTGAAACAGACCAGTTTTTGTAAATATTTGGTTTTGCTACAGAAAGAGCAATGCGGTTAAAACCATCGTCAAATTCATTGAAACTTTTCTCATTCAATGATGTAAAGCGTAGGTAATCACCACTCATTTCAAAAGCAGGATTTATCTGCTCAAAAGCAATTAAATTTACCAAAACAAGAGTAAGCGTTAAGATTAATGTTATTTTTTTCATGATTACCTCCTTATCTTACCAGGTACACTTTACCGCGCATAACCCGAGACCCATCTTTTTCTATATAGTATAGATAAGGCGAAGATTTACACTTATTATTATCATCATCTTTACCATCCCAACTTATTGTTGATATGGAATTTCCTGAAATTTCTCGAATCTTTTTACCTCGAGAATTATAGATATACATTTTCACCTTGCCACTTGTATTTCCATCCAATGAGACTGTAAATAAATCATTTTTGCCATCTCCATTTGGAGTAAACGCATTTGGTATCGGATTTCTTGTAGAACCTTGCAAATTAATTTCTATTGTAGAACTATTTATCGCATCAGAGTTAATAACCAAATTAGCATTATAATCTTTTTGCTCTGTTGGCATAAATCGGATTTCTATAGTTCTACTTGCCTCTGAGGCAAGTTCAAAACCTGCTAATGTATCATTCCAATCTGTGTCACCAGAAAATCTTAATTGGAAATTTTCAGGAGAATGAAGATCTTCAACATTAACATTTTCCAAACTTATATTATTAATTTCAATACTTTTTACTTGGGAAACTTCACTAACAAATACTGTTCCAAAATTTAAGGAAGTAATATTTGTCGAAATTTCAGGATTAGTGTAAATGTTATTAATTGTAACTACCAATGAAGCATATGCCATATTGTTTTCATTTTCACCATCATTAGCAGATAAATTAACAGTTGTTACTCCATACCAATTATTCACTGTTTGAAGAGTAAGAATATTGTTTTCTATCGTTGCTGAAATTTCATCGGGATTAAAGCCTCTTGGATTTGGTTCATCGAAACCAAAAATAAGATTTCCGTCCTCAACATCAGTGAAGATTGTATATAAATCGATTTCTACAATATCATCTAAGTTGATCTCTTTTTCCAAAGATGATTGATCCACTTCAGGTGCATCATTTACATTTACAACTGTTACAACTACATCATCGGTTACTGTTTCGTTGGAATTATCTGTAGCTGTGAATTCGATTGTTTCCGTTCCAAACCAATCTGC
>JAMOPB010000293.1 GCA_027064945.1 Candidatus Cloacimonadota bacterium | reverse complement strand
TTATAAGAAATTTCTACTTCCGGAGGTTTGGGCAGATCTTCTGATATATCGATAATATTGTCGAAATAGATTGAATCGCCATCTAATTCGTTTATAAATATTAATTCCGTAACTGTAGGCAATTCATCATACCATGCAAGCCAATCATCTGCAATGGGAAGATTAAAAAGATGCCATTCTTCTAATGGGAAAGCTCCTTGATTATGGGGTATCCATTCTTCAATATTCAGCTCTTCATATCCAAAAAAAGAATATTTCAGCTCATGTGTTCCATCCGAAATTCCAAAACCTTGAATAGTTCCAAGATTATAACAATATGCAGCAACTTGCCAAACTGTATTGGAATCGATGAAAGTTGGTTCAATAGGCAGCACTTTCCAAGTATTTCCAAATAAAGCTAATGAACTATCGGAATTAGTATCACAAGTAATATCGGAAGATAAGAACCAACCGTCTATATCTACATCATTTTCATGAGATTCCAAATTAACTCCATTATCAAAATCTTCGATGACGATAGACCGACTAGCAAATAAGTTGTAACAAAATATCATAAGAAAAAGAAACATTATTTTTTTCATATTTCCTCCACAACAGAATTTCCGATTTTGTAACTAATTTGACAAGCTTTTTGCAAAAAAAAAGCCCACTAAAATTAGTGAGCTTAAAATTTTAAAAATAGATATATCTTATAATCTTGCTGCAATACCTACAAAAGGATTACCAATTTTCTCATCTTCAATTGTTGTGCTACCACCGTGTCCCGGTAAAACAATTGTCTCATCAGGGAGAATAAATAATTTTTCTTTTATAGATTTTATCAAGGTATTCATATTACCGCCCGGTAAATCTGTTCTACCAACAGATTCGGCAAATAATGTATCTCCTGAAAAAAGCAAATTATCGCAATAGATAGAAATACCACACGCACTATGTCCGGGAGTGGTGATTATGTTTAATTCTTTGTTACCTAACTTTAAAATATCATTATCAAAAAGTATTTTATCCGCTTTAGAGCTTGATACTTCATATCCGGTATAAGCAGAAAGATTTTGCTTAGGATCGGAAATAGCTTCTGAAGCTTCTTTGCTGGTGCAGATTGGAACATTTAATTTTTCTTTGAAAAAATCATTACCGCCAATGTGATCATAATGAGCGTGCGTATTGATGATATATTTTATTTTTAAATTATTATCCTTAATGAAATCCAATACATCTCTTCCTTCATTGGAAGGATCAATAATCGATGCTTCTTTTGAAATTTCATCCCAAACCAAATAAGTGTTTGTACCAAGTGAAGTTTCCAAATTATAAATTTTATATTCCATTTTAAGTTTTATCCTTTATATAATATTATTTAACCTTGATTAATTCTCATTTTGTTTAGCATATCATTACTTATTTTTACCGCTAAAATATCATTATCCAAATGAAAATTAGGTCCATATTTTACGGAAGCTTCTTCAGGAGCTCTGGAGCTGTATCGAAGTAAAATATTTGCACAAGTCTGAAGCTCTTCATCGCTGATAGTTGTTTTGCTTTGGATAACTGCAAGTGGACCCGGATACTCTTTTACCAACATCACAGTTTCATCGGTAATTAGTTCTGCTATTCGGTTATTATCATTTTTGTGTTTTCCAACAATCATCTTTGTGTTTTCGGAAATACGGAAATGCCTTCCAACAGAAAGTGTATTAATATATTTAAGCTCTAGCATATCATACTCTTTCAAATCTTTCATCTTTTTTCCAAATCCGACATCGGTGAGTAAACAACCTCCACCGGGACTTTCGAAATCTACTATCCCAAATTCTTTTGCTAATTCCAGTTGGCGTTGACGACTGCGACCTTGAATATCTAACATCTCTTCTTTCTTAACCCAACCTTCCCGGATTGGTAAAGTATCTGCTAATAATTTTTGAGAAAGAGGACGAACAAGAAGATCTTTCTTATTACTCAATTTTCCAACCGAGTTCATTGCGTCTTTGCGCTGACTCATTGGTCTTTGACCGA
>JAMOPB010000292.1 GCA_027064945.1 Candidatus Cloacimonadota bacterium | reverse complement strand
GTTTATTTTCCGATTCTTTTTCTTCAGGTTTAGTATTTTCTTGTTTTCTTTCGATTTTAGAATCAAGCCAATCTCTAAAACTTTCCAAAAGATCACGATTTTTTAAATCAAAATCAGAGCTAAAATTCCTAGTAACGCCACCATCATAATAATAAGTTCTTAAAGAATCTGTAGTTGTATTGCTTTCAATTCTACGATCATTATAATCTGCTGAAGCAGAAAAACTCATCGCTAAAATCCCGTCTGTTAATTTGGGATCATAATCCAGATCTATTTTTTGCGTACGCGTTTTTTCAGTACCAATATTAAAGTCTTCAAAATAATTTTCTTTTAACATATCTCTGTTTGTATTTAGCGAATAACTAAGATCAAGATTACTGGTGATAGGGAAATTAATGCTGGAGCTTGTAGTAACAGTTTTTATTGTATCATTATTTGTGCTAAGCTCCCAATGTGAAATTGTATCGGTAGCAGTACGCCAAGTCCAACGTTCAGGATATTCCACATTATAATTAATAGTGTTACTTATAGAAGTTGGGAAGAAATAGATCTTATGATTTGTGTTAAACCATTTGTTCCAGAAGGAATTCCATACTTTCAGTTCCACATCATCTTTGTTATAAGACATAGTATAAGTGTGTTTTGCCGAGTAAGTAAGTGTAGAATCTGCACTCGTTGGAGTAGAGCTAAAACGTTTTTGAATATTAGCTTCCAACTTAGTATTTTTCACCAAATATTCCACAATCTTAGAATTTGGTTTTTGATTTTGAGAGAAATTAAAGGAACCTCGATATAAAAGAGATTTTGTTTGTTCACGCTCTTTATCTTCTTTACTGAGATTTTCTCTTAAGATATCGGAATTTGCTTTGAAACGAGATAATTTTAGACTTTGGCTTCTGGTAAGCACTACCGGCATACTAAGTCCCCATTGATTTGGGAAAAATTTATGTAATCCGATATTGCCACTTATGTTAAAATTATTTTCAGAATCGTAACTATAATTTTTCTTTCTTTCAGTAGATGTGTTAAAATTCTCCGATTTAACTTCCATGTTAGCATTGAATCCGATAAAATCGGCTAGGGAAGTAGAAAAATCTACAAAGCCGGCATATCCCGGTTCTTCAAAAGGATTAGCTACCCTAATATCATCAAAATATACTGTTCCATTAAATAACTCGTTAGCTTCCAAACCTAAAGAGATCTCTTTGATATTGGATAATGTAGGATTTCCTATACGCCTGAATTCATATCCGTTTTTCTCATAATAAAGATAATTTCCCATATCAATAATAGTTTCATCCAACTCATTTTTTAGGAATGTAAGATCAGAAAGTTTTATATCGATTTGCGGATTATCCTCATCATTCCAATACTTACTTTTCATAATTGGATTCATTTCGTTATCCACATCAGCATTATAATCTCTAATTACAATCGGTTTACGAATCTCATAGTAGTTTGTTTCATTAGCACCTATACGGATTACAAGAGTTTGCGGATCATAATCTGCCAGATAATCTTCCATCTCTTCGGCATAAACCCAGAAGCGAATTCTTTCATAGCCTAACAAGCTATATTTATCTATAAATTCTTGGGTAGCGTATCCTCGGTGTCCTGCTTGCAAGTTTTGATAAGTCAACACTAAAGATTGTTCTAAAGAGCTTTCGCCTGTTTTTTCGATCACAGTTCCGGGAGCAGGCATATAATGCGGATTTTTTTGATTATCCACAATTCCCACACTGACAATTTCGTCATTATTATCCAATTCAATATCCGATACTACGCTTGAGAAATCTGTAGTAATAGGTTCTTCAATCCATTTATTTCCCACTATATCAAGATTTACAAGTTTCACTTTGCATTCTTGCTCAATTTCAAACCAAATTCTGGCAAAACTAATTTTTTCAAGGTTAGGTTCTTTATTGGCATTATTTGAAATTTTTTGGAAATTATCATCACCGTGTAACGGAATACGATATAATCTCCAGCCATTATATTCACTTTCCAGATATTCATCACGTCCCAAATCTACAGAATATTCGTAAAATATTTCTGCCGTATTTAAGACACCGTTGTCATTCAAATCTTCCGTATCAAGTTCATTCAAGTTATTTTCGGTCCCGTTAATATGTGGATATTCTTCTTCTCCATAAACCATTACAACGTCACTGTCATAATTATCATTAGGATCATCGCCGAGTTCTCCATCCGGAATCCCATCCAATCCAATATCTTGGGCATCTTTAAACAATCCGGTTTCACTACGTTCTTCTTTATTCAGAACGCCTAATCCGCCAAAATCAGTGTAGAAATCTTCACTCACATCACCCAAATCGATATGCATTTTCACGTATGGTTTTTCTAATGTCTCATGATCTTCATTAACTTTCACCAATAATTCTATATATTTCTTTTCGGAATAATCTATTTCATTGCCAATATATTTCATCAAACCAGACCAATAGAGATTTTGCATACCCGGATTGGAAAGGTTAGTAGGTTTCATTCTTAGCGCTAAAATCTGAATAATATCATTTCTTTCATCGGAAGCTAGCGTTTCGGGAATATAAACTTCTTCAGCTCTTACTTCTTCCGGATTGAACCAATTTGGTATTGCACGCCCGTAATTATACACATGATACGGTTTACTGGCCGGAACCCAGCTATCACGATTAATCCCCAAAGGATATGTATCTAAGATAGCTTCCATATCTTCCAAATACGCTTCTTTTTTATCACTTTGTTTATCTGAACCATAGATTTTGGTAAGACTCATAGCGGCTTCAGCACCCAAAGAAATAGATGATTCCGCGTCGGTTCTGATTAATGGTAACCAATCGATTGCTCTTGTTATAAAAGGTATTTTATAGCTAATCTCGCCATCAATATCAGTTAAAATTACCGTTCTATTTTCATTTCCTATTTTGGGATGATCTTCTTTTACTTTTTCACTTTGATAAATAAATGTACTTCCAAGCTTAAAATTATCTGAAATATCCCAATCAGCACGTATTCCCATAATTGTTTTACTATCAATTGCAAAAATCGGTTTATATTGATAATCTATAAATATCTCTTTGGATGTGTCTTTGGCACGTTCGGAAAGCATAGTTAAATCGCCAAAATCATAATCGACAATATAATCTACACCTTCGACAAGTTTCGTTTTATCCGGTCCTAGTTTCACAACAACACTGCCGGGCATAATATTCATTCCCAAATCGATACTATTACGTCCAATTTCTCCTTTCACCATCATCCGCATTTTAGTATCTTTTTGAGGGACAGAATCACCTTCCTCATCATAAATTTCAGCATCACCAAGAGGTCTGAATGGTTCTATAAATGGAAAAGTAATAGTGCCGGCTTCTAAGTTAATAGTATTATCGTCAGCTGTTACCGAATGATCATTATCGGCATCCAATCTAAGATAATCATTATAATATTTACCATCACCCGGTAATACCTCAAAATTTATCGTATCAGGAACAGTATATTCAAAAGTACCGTCAGCCTCATTTTCATGATACACATTTAGTCCAAAGCCATCAGCTTTGATGCCTTCTAATCCCATACTGTAAATATTTCTGGCTTGTAATTTCCAATAATGGAGATTATCTATTTTATCTTGATTTGTTTTACGTAATAATTTAACTTCCACAGGATTTGCTGCCGGATTACCATATTGCTTCCCACTAACTGAAGTATAAGTAATACCCAAAGAATATCTTTTATCTAAGTTCGAATTTAAATAAATAAGCCCTGTATCATAATCTACAACATAATCGGTACCTTCGATAAGAATATCAAAATCATATTCGGTATCATTATTATCATCCCAGCTATAATCAGGATCATCCCATTCAACTCCGGAAAGTGTGAGAGTATTATCAGACCCGATATGGTTATCTACATACAAAGTAAGTTCAGCATCTTCATCAGGTAAAAACAGAGGAGCAGTGTTTGCTAATATCCAGCGTCCGTCAGCATCTGTTTTGATAGCATTATCAGCCCATCCGGGAGGGATATTATGCCATTGGTTTCCAATAAGAAATTGGTCACCTTCAGCATAAATTTGGTATAATTCTTCCGGTTCCGTTACATAATAAATTGATCTTTGAGCATAAGCTTTACTATAAACTGTGGTAGAATCTGATTCTGCTGAATTCGAATAAGTTTTTGTATCTTGCTTGGCTTGATCTTGCCCCATAATAGTGGTGATAGAAAGATCTCCAATTTCCATTTCAGATTTTATTCCGAATAAACCTTTGGAAGAAGCATTATAAGTAATATAATTCGATCCTGATAGATTTAGAGAAATATTACCACCGTCTATTGTTTTTACAATTTCATCTTCGGTTCCTTCATAACGAATATTCACTTCGGAGGGTTCGGATAAAATATCATCTTTACTTGTGCTTCGGTGATTTACATCTACGTGAATTTTTTCTCCGACAGTTCCTCGTAATTGTAAGATCAGATCTTGGCGAACTTTCATCTGCCAATCTTTGCTATTATCTTTTTCACTATCGCGTGAACTATTATAATTTGTCCCACCTTGCAAGGTAACTTTTTGGCTACCATTAAGGCTTAATCTTCCTGCTTTATTTCCCAGTAATCTTCGCACTGTCCTAGTTTGGGCAATTTTAGGCAAGTTAATTACAATTTCAGGAATTAATCCTTGTCCTTCGGTACGCTCTTCACTATCAAATTGCTGTTGCACCTCTTTCCGTAGATTTTCATAAAACAATTCCTCAAACGAAAGCTGATAGTATTTATCCATTGAGATTATAACAGATGGAAATATTTGAATACTATCTCTTTCACTAACAACAGGTGTTAATATAATTTGTTTGTTATCGTAATCCAATTGGAATTTTGTTTCTTGTGAAATTCCGGAAAATGAATAATTTGCATATTCGGCAATAGAGAAATTTTTGTAATTATAAAAATCTAAATTCTTTCCTTGGAAACTAATCGTACCGGGTAAATGATAGTCTATTTCAAATGTTTCAGCCCATAAAAAGCAGATATTTACAAGCAAAACAATAATTAATATTGGATATATTTTTTTCATAAATTATTTATTGCAGATTAGATTCAATCCATCGAGTGTTAAAGTTTTATCTACGATATCAATTTCTTTTGAATCTTTACAAATCATCTCTGCTATGCCACCAGTAGCAATAGCTTTTATTTCTCCCAAATAATTATATTTTTCTCTTATTTCTTTAATAAATCCATCTAACATAAATCTGTTTCCGCTAATAATGCCGGCTCTAAGAGCATCAATCGTATTTGTTCCTAAAAGTTCATTTGGTGATTCTAATTGTATATTGGAAAGTTTGGATGCAACGCTAAATAATTGGCTGGCAGAAGTTATCACACCCGGGGCAATCACAGTACCAAAAAAATATCCATCGCTTCCAACAAGTTGAATTGTAGTAGCTGTTCCAAAATCACAAACTATCGTAGGAACTTTATAAATTTCTTTGGCAGCAAAAGCATTCACCACTAAGTCGGCACCGATAAATCCTGGATCTTCCATCGGATATTTTAATCCCAAATCAAGATGGGCAGTTACATTAATTACTCTACACTTTAAATATTTTTCTGCTAAATGGTTAAATGTTCTAGATAAGTTTGGAACAACTGAAGAGATAGCAAAATTGGTAATTTTATCAATATTCAAACCATGTATTTGCAATAATCCCAATAAAAGATTATAATATTCATCTTCGGTTTTAAGTTTATCTGTTTTCAGTCTAAAAGAATGAATTATTTTATCATCATGATAAATACCAATAACAATATGAGTATTACCAATATCTGCGACTAAATTTTTTTTCATATTTTTCCTTTCCTCAAATTTGCTTTTTAAGCATTGATAAAAGTAGATAGATTTTTTGATTAAATCAAATAAATAGGGTAAATATTAAAAAATAAATGTGTACACACGAAAAACTAAATCTCGAAACAACTGTCAATAATAAGATTTAATCACGTTTCTATTGTACCATTTTTTTATTTAATTCAATCAATAGATTAGCAAGAAAATTTCTAAAACACTCCTCTCAAGTCAAGAATTTTGAAACGATCATAATTAAGATAAACCTTGATTAAAAAAACAGCATTTAATCTAATCAATAAAAAAAGCAGCTTCTCGTCCAAACATATGGATAAAAGCTGCTTAATAACTTTAAGATGTTTAAATCTTACAGAGTGATAGCTCCAACCGGGCATGTGTCAACACAAGCTCCACAATCGATGCATGTATCTTCATCAACTACAGCTTTATCGTCAACCATACTGAGAGCTTCAACCGGGCAAACGCCAACACAAGCGCTGCAACCAACGCATGTATCTTTATCAATTTTAACTGCCATAATGTCCTCCCTATATTTTTTATGATTCCAAAAAAGAGTATGCATAATTTCTGACAAGCATTTTTATTTTAGAATTATTCCCATAATTTTGCATGTTCATAAACATTTACATATCTTCATAAATTTCAATAGCTTACAAAAAACAAAGCACCTATTTATTCGGCAAAAAGAATTTAATGCTATTTTCATAAGCATATTCAGCTACTTTATTAGGTGAAATTCTTTTTATATCAGCTATTTTTTCTATTATATAGCGTAATTTCGTAGGATCATTTCTTTTCCCTCGAAATGGCACAGGTGTAAGATACGGCGAATCTGTTTCAATAAAAAATGAGTCATTAGGACAATTCCTAATAACACCATGCAAATTATTATTCTTATATGTAATATTCCCTGTGAATGACATTTTCCAACCATTTGCCAAAACTCTTTGTGCCATAATTTCATCTCCGGCAAAGCAATGGAAAACTACTTTTTTAGGCATATATTTTTCCAAAATCTCCAAAGTATCTTCATGAGCATCTCTATCGTGAACCACAATTGGCAGGTCATATTCCATTGCAATTTTAATCTGTTCGGCAAAAACTTTTTTTTGAATTTTCTTAGGAGATAGATTGCGATAATAATCTAAACCTATTTCGCCAATAGCAATACATTTGGGATGTTTAGCGTATTTTCTAACTAATTCTTCATCATATTTTGTAGCATCATGAGGGTGGAATCCTGCAGCTGCATAAATTTGCGGATATTTATCAGCTAAAGCAAAACTTCCAATAATAGATTTATCGTCATATCCGATATTATTGATGTAGGTAATTCCCATTTCAAGAGCTTTTTTAAGAATTAGATCACGATCCTTATCATATTTATCAAAATCTAAATGCGCGTGTGTTTCATATATTTTCATAATTTCTCCTAATCTTCTAATTTTCTATTTCCAGTTGCTGATAAAGCATCATCATAATTAGATCAAGCCTATAATCTTCATCCAATCTAAACCAGATTTCTGCCAAATCATATTTCCCTGAGTTATCATCAGCTACAAGATAACCAACTAATTCAATTTTACCATTAACTTTTTTCACTTCATGAAGGTTAAAATAAACCTGAGAATTTTCCCAATATTTACTAAGCATTAGCAAAAGATTGGCATAAGAATAGATATTGTACAATTCTCGCTCATCTGAATGCACAATTAAAGTAGTAGGAACATCATCGTGTATCAAAAGAAAATTTATTAACTTAGTTCCGATTGCTCTGTGAGAATAGATTAATTGCAGTATTGATTTTGCAATCGCATCAATTTCTTCCATACTCAAATCCGAAACATCTACTTCTTCCCCATTTGGTAAGATTAATTTACTATTTTCCAACTGGTAATCATAATATGGCAAAATATTTATGCAATCGTCAGTTATCTCTTTTTGGACAAAAATATCTCCATTAAAATCCAGAAACTTTCCTCTTTTTAGATAAAACAGATCATCAATTTGCTGTTGTTCACACTGAGGAAATTGTTTTTTCAAAAAAGCTGCCACATCATCTATTTTATTATTTAGAAGCTCTTTTGATTGTCTTACATTGTGTGCTTTTCTTATAAAATCTGCTATCGGAAGATTATAAATTTTGTTATCGAAATTATTTTCTATTGGTAATTCAATCTTATTCTTGGGGGAAATATTATCATTTATTCTCTCTTTTTCTTCGGGCATTGTTTTCGTAGGCTCTATCTCTTCCACCGGCTTCTTTTCTTTTGGTTTTGCTTCTTCTAAAAATTCCAAAGCATCTTTTGTTTTACTTTCTTTCTTAGAAAGCTCAGCAGATAATTTTTCCAAATCTATATCAGTGGAAAATAAAATTTCAAAATAATCATCTAAGAAAGGAACACGAAAACCAAATTTCTCGCTACTAATTATCTCAATATCATCAGGAATAATTACCGTTTTAGAATAAATTCTCCAGAATTCATCGAAAGCAATATTACCCTCTTTTTGGTTATATCGGAAAACAATTTTATCATTTAGAAAATCTGCAGCAAATTGTTTATCACTACTATTCAAGCGGTACACCAGGTTTTCTGTATAATGAAGATATTCATCAATAGTAAAATCAGAGCGGATTTTCAGATTAATTTCCAATTTTTGTAATTGTTTGGTAATCTTATGATTTTCCCAAGGATATTCCACAATTATTTGCTTATCTTTATAGGTGAATATTTTCACGACTTTATCTTGTGAAAAACCTGCGGCAGCCTGCGTTGACACACCTGTCTTGGTCAACCAAGATATATATAATCTGTATTGATAATTAGATACAAAATCCGCCTCTTGGGGTTGAAAAGCCCATAAATTCAACACAAAAAGCATTAGATAAAAAATTACTAGTTTTATTTTCATTTTATTTGACATTTCTCTCATTACTTAATTTTGTGAACGAGTTAATTGTTGAATCTTATGAAGTCAATAAAATAAAAGCAGTGTTACAGGAGAATAAAATAATGTATATAGCTGAAAAAGATAAAAAAAGAATTCTTGAGTTTTTTGAGCTCAGCGACAAGAATTTCAATCTTAGAAAATATACTAAACCAATTTTGGTTTATACTGTAGAAGATGATTTAGTAAAATATTCTATCTTTGAAGAAGAAATTTTGGAACGTTACGGTTTAGAAAATGTAGATGGTTATGATTACACCGAAAATGTTGCATTTTGCCCGGATTGGATGCAAGGTGAAGAAGACGATGATTTTGACGACATCGATTTAGATGATGATGATTTTTAAAAAAAAATTTTAAGCGTTGCTCCTATTTTTTAAAAGCAACGCTTTTTTATTACAATTAAATCATTTTATATAAGACTTCCACACCTACTTCAATAGATTCTTCAGCCGGTAAAAACTTATCTGAATGAAGATCTTGCGATACACCTTGATTAGCCCCTAACCAAAAAAGTAATCCCGGATAAAGTGCTGTAAAATAACCAAAATCTTCTCCGGTAAAAACTTGTTCTGAAGTAATCATTTTATATTTAGTTCCACCTATCACTTGTTGCAATTTTACAAATAAATCTTCGTTGTTATTTACTTCTTTATAGAAAGCATGCCAATTTAATTCAAAATCCAATTTATGCTCTTTAGCAACATCTTCAGCAACTTTGTGGAGAAGTTCTTTCAACGATAAATGATCATCTTGAGTAAAAGCTCTGATGGTTCCATGAAAAGTACAAAAAGCCGGCACAGCATTCATCACGGTTCCTGCTTCCATTTTTCCTAATCCGCAAATTACTCTTTTCTTTTCAGGAAAATTTTTCTGTAATTCAACTTTAAATTTCCGGTAAAAATCCACTCCGGCATCTAAAGCATTTTTCCCTTTTTCAGGGAAAGCAACATGTGCCGAAACACCCTTAAAAGATAATTCCAGTTCCTGCGTATTGGCAAAAAATATTCCCGGTTTTGACGATATTGTCCCAATCGGTAAAGCCCCATTCACATGCAGTGCATAACATGACTCAATATTATAATCATAAAAAAAATTTGTTGAAAGCAATCTTTCAGCACCACCAAATCCCTCTTCAGCAGGTTGGAAAACAAATAAAATATTTTGTTTGGGCAGAGAAGAGATAACTTTCTCAATTAATCCTATCAATATTGTCATATGTACATCATGTCCACAAGCATGCATCTTGCCTATATGTTCACTGGCAAAATCTACACCTGTTTTTTCCAATATTGGCAATGCATCCATATCTGCTCGGAAAATCTTATACTCATCATCATTTACCTTGTATTCCGCCACAATAGCGGGAAAATCAAACTCGTGAATTATTAAATTTGGAAATTTGGACAAGATTGTTTTAATGTATTTAACAGTTTTAAATTCTTGAAATCCTAACTCGGGAATCCGATGTAAATCCTGACGGATTTTTATTAAATCTAACATATTTTTCCTTCACTCATTATTTTTTGTAAAAGATTAATAAGTAAACTTGACTGTCAAATTGTAATTATTCCAATGTGATTTTTTTCTTATAATATATCCACTAGAAAAAAGTTTCTTCCCAACAAAAATAAGTAGATCAAGCACACATCCTGAAACATTCTTATTTATTAGAAAATATAAAAACTCACAATTTCCTAAGACATGCTTGACACAGAAAACATATTTTTTTTTCGATAATTTCCTATGTGCCCTCGTAGCTCAGTAGGATAGAGCAACGGTTTCCTAAACCGCAGGTCGTGCGTTCGAATCGCGTCGGGGGTACCATTTTTTTATCTTCATCCTTCGATAAAATTCCGATAAATAGGAATCACTCAGGATGATTGTTATTGCAGAAAGT
>JAMOPB010000291.1 GCA_027064945.1 Candidatus Cloacimonadota bacterium | reverse complement strand
AAAGCGTGCTACAAATTTTGAAGAAGTGGAAATAGGCTTTGATGAAGAAACAGCAAGGGAAGAAGCTAGTCGATGCTTAGAATGCGGATGTAATGTTAATAGCACTTGTAAACTGAGGGAATATTCTACTGATTATGAAATTGAACCGGAAAAATTCTTAGGATTAGAAAATAAACATCCAATAGATGATAGTCATCCTTTTATACTAAGAGATGAAAATAAATGCATCAAGTGTGGAAGGTGCGTAAGGATTTGTACAGAAGTCCAAGGACCTGGAGTTTTGGGCTATATCTATAGAGGATTCACAAGTTATGTTGCGCCGGAATTCGGTGATAGCTTAAAGGAAACAGATTGTACTTCCTGTGGTAAATGTATAGAAGTGTGTCCGGTTGGTGCATTGCTTCCTAAAAACCAGAATCTTAAAACAAGTCCGCATGAAACAGAAACATATACACAAAATTGTGGTTTATGTGGAACCGGATGTAAAATAGACGTTAAAGTTTTAGGAAATGAAATTGTAGAGATAAAGCCTGCTGCCGAAAGAGGCTTTAATGAACGTAATCTTTGTTTTGCCGGTAAATTTGGATGGCAGATTTTTGAAAAAGATAGAGTAAAAGTACCTTATAGAAGAGAAAATACTCATTGGCAAGAAATGGAAAGTGTTGATGACGCTATTGATAAGATAGTAGAAGAAAATGAAAAATCTTTAACTAAGAAAATCTATATTTCTCCTGTTTGTTCCAATGAAGAGCTATTGATAATGAAAGAAGTAGCAAATAATATAGGTGCAGAGATAAGTTCACTATCTTATCAAAGGAGTTTTGAAGATAAACTTAAAGATACTACGCTTTATAATACTACATACCAAGATCTGAAATTAGCTGATACAATTGTGGTAGTAGGAAAAATAAGTGATACTTTGCAAGCATTAATTCGTAAAGAACAAAGAGAAGGAAAGCGCTTGGTTGTCATTAATAGACAAAAATCTGATTTCAGCGATTATGCTGATATAAAATTTGATGAAGATCCTTTAACTGAAACATTAGAAAAAATCATCGAATATTATTGTGAGCCTGATGAGAATGAAATTGATGATGATTATCAAGCACCCGAAGAAATTGAATTGAATCTTCCTGTTAAAACTGTGTTTGTATATTCTCGGGATGAAGTTTCTGAAGAAACAAGTTGGAATGTTTGGGTTTTAGCTTCAATTATATCAGATTTCAAAGCCGGTTCCGGTGTGCTTCCAACTTCTAATCTAAATAATTTAAGAGGTTTCTTAAGATTGGGATTAGATTTAGGACAACCACAATATGCCGATTTTGTGATGCTTTATGGCGAATTACCTTGCGAAGAGCAGAAGAAAATAATCAAAAACAGTCGTTTCATAGTTACATTTAATTCTCACTTGGATGAAGCTGATCCGGGAGATATTATAATGCCAAAACCATCATATTTGGAAATGCAGGGAACTGCAATTGCCAATGATGGCAGAATTACTAAATTTATAAACCCTAAACAAACTGTAATGCTACAAAATATTCTGAATTGGTTTGTGGAAATGGATATGCTTGATGCGAAAAAAGCAAATATAGAGTATTGGAAAAATAGGGTAAATGATCTGTTATCTAAGCCTATAAATCGTAAAGAAATGTCAACGGATGAACTTTATGAATTCCTTTGCTCAATTGAGAAAGTTCAATTAGATGCTCCTAAGCAACACAGTGTTCAAAAGCATCTGATTTTACAATTACAACGTACCGGACAGTCAAAAAAATAGGTAAAATGAGAAAATATAACATGCTGAAAAGGAATGACTTATATAAGAAGTTGTTTCTTTTCAGGTTATGTAAATCTAATCTATAAACTAGCTGACAAGTTTTAGCATTAGATTATACTATAAGCAGATTTAAATCAAATTTCATGCAATAAATTCAGAACGTAACATATATTATTATAAATACTTATCTCAAAAGTTCTTGACATTATAACTGCATGATTAATTTGAAGGTTCAAAGAGAAAAGAAAAAGATAATTATAAAGGAGTATATATTATGACTAAAGCTGATTTAGTAAGAGTCGTTTCAGCTGAAACAGGAATTATCCGTAAGGATGTAGCTTTGGCAATTGATGCTTTTCTGGAATCTGTAAAAGAATCAATGAAAGAAGGAAAACATATTGAGATAAGAGGATTTGGCACATTTAAACTTAAAGTTCGTAAAGCTAGAATTGGTAGAAATCCCAAAACTGAGAAAAAAGTTGATGTACCTTCAAGAGTAGTGCCTACTTTCAAATTCTCACGTGCTTTTAAAGAAGAAGTAGATGAAGCAAATCAAGATCTGTTATAATTAACATTGGAGGACACATGCCTTGTGGTAAAAAGAGAAAACGTTATAAGATTGCTAATCATAAACGTAAAAAACGTCTGAGAAAAAACAGACACAAAAAAAAAGGTAAGTAGATCAAACTTTTTAGCCCTGAGCAGAAACTCGGGGCTTTTTTAGTTTATATATATTTTAGATTTTGGGAAGGTATAAAATTTTTATTTTCCAAGATAAAAAAAAGACCTGACAACTGTATAAGTCGCCAGATCTAAAAATTAAGCTGTTTTAATAAGTGTAAAAAATTATTTAGTGTTATTTCAAATCTTCTTCTGAAATAAGCTTTATTCCATGTTTTGAAAGCAATTCTGCTGTTTTTCCCATTCCGGATATTATATTGCCACTAAAAGTTCCATCATAGATTTTAGATACTCCGCAAGAGGGTGACCTTTGCTTTAATATTGCTACTTCTGCATTAACCAATTTTGCAATTTTCAATGTCTCGTTTGCTCCGCGTTCAAAATGCATAGTTACATCAATATTATTTTTGGTGATCACTTTACCGTCTTTAATTTCAGCCGGTATTCTTGGAGTTGCAAGACCGCCCAATTGTTCGGGACAAAGAGGAATTGCAGTCCCGTTTTTTACCATCTCAATTACTTTTTCACAACTATTTGAATTTCCGTCATAACGGCAATTTAGTCCGGCTAGACAGGCACTGACAATAATCACTTTTTTATTCATAATATTACAGTTTTTCCTTTAATTGAGCTAATTTATTAATTGCTTCCAAAGGTGTGAGATTATTCACATCAATATTTTTTATTTCTTCTAAAATTTCATTTTTCTCATCATTTTTTTCAAATATAGCATCGAAAATATCCAGTTGAGAGCTGTTGCGGGCTAAATATTTTTTAGATTCGGCAGTTAAGCCTTGAGGGCTAAGCTCATGTTGTTCAAGATTAGCTAAAATAGATTTTGCACGTTTTATCACTTGCTTAGGAACGCCGGCTAAACGTGCTACTTGAATTCCATAACTTTGATCAGCAGAACCACGTTCTATTTTACGGATGAAGATGATTTTATCATGCCATTCTTTTACTAAGATATGATAATTTTTTACTTTTGGCAGGATGCTTTCCAGCTCAGTTAATTCATGATAATGAGTAGCAAAAATAGTTTTTGCACTCACTTTTGGTGTGTTATGGATATATTCAACAATGCTCCAAGCTAAACTAAGACCATCAAAAGTGGATGTTCCTCGTCCTATTTCATCCAATAAAATTAAGGAATCTTTTGTAGCTGAATTTAAGATATTGGCAGTTTCGATCATTTCTACTAAGAAAGTAGATTGTCCCATTGCAAGATTATCAGAAGCACCAACACGCGTAAAAACCTTATCAAAAATAGGTAAATCAGCTTTCGCAGCCGGCACAAAGCTTCCCATCTGAGCCATAATAGCTATTAATCCTACTTGGCGTAGATAAGTAGATTTTCCGGCCATATTCGGGCCTGTAATCAAAGCGATTTTATTATTTGTGTCATTCAAATGAACATCGTTAGGAATGAAATCTTCATTTTCCAATAAAATTTCAATTACCGGATGACGCGAATCTGAAATATTAATTTCACCTGTTTTGTTAAAAGTAGGACGAGAATATTTATTTTTATATGCTATATAAGCCAAATTTGCGAGTAAATCAAGTTGAGCAATGATATCGACATATTGTTGCATAAAAGCAACTTGCCGGGAAAGTTTTTCTCTGATTTCCGTAAAGATATTATATTCCAAGTTTTTTATTCGTTCTTCTGCACCTAAAACTTTAGATTCATATTCTTTTAGTTGAGGGCTGATATAGCGTTCGGAATTTACAAGCGTTTGCTTACGAATATAATAATCCGGAACCTTATCTTTATGAGTTTTGGTTATGTCGATGTAATAACCAAAAACTTTGTTATATCTAACTTTTAAAGAAGGAATACCTGTTTTCTTTTTCTCGCTTTCTTCCAGACGAGCGATCCAACTTTTTCCATCTCTACTTATTTCGCGTAGCTCAGTAAGCATTTCGGAATAACCATCTCGAATAATATTCCCATCAGTAATTACAATTGGAGGATCATCAGCTATTGCATCGCCTATAAGGTCGGTAATGGATTGATAATTCCCGATTTTATCACGTAAAAGTGAAATGCTTTCGCCTGAATAATTTTTTAATAGCTCAGCAATTTCAGGAGCTGTATCAAGATAGTTTTTTAAGCTTAGTAAATCTCTAGGATTAACTCTTTGGCTTCCAACCTTACTAATTATTCGGCTTAGGTCTCCAATTGAATCTAAGATTTTTCGTAAATCTTCTGTGAATGCAAAATTATTTATAAATTCTTCAACAGCATCAAGCCGTTGTTCAATTTGATTTTTATCTAATAATGGATTTAGCATCCAATTTGTAAGAAGTCTTGCACCCATTGGTGTTTTGGTTTTATCCATAACGCTTATTAAACTGCCGTAGCGAGAATTATAACGCATAGAAGAAACAAGCTCTAAGTTACGACGTGAAACTTCATCGAGCTGCATATAATCTTCAAGAGAGTAATAGCGCAGATTGCTTATGTGTTTAATCTCATCTTTTTTTAAAGATTTTATATAAGCAAGTACAATGCCGGCTGCAGTTCTACCAAAAGGCTTGTTATGAGCTGAAAAACCTTCAAGCGAAGTTAGCTCAAAATGATTTTTTAAAATTCTATCCGCTTCAACTTCGTCGTAATACCAACTATCAAAAATTGTGATTGTATAATTATATTCCAATTTTAAACTTTTTAATTCTAATTCTTCAGCTTCATCCTTAACTATTATTTCAACAGGTTGCAAGCGCATCAATTCACCGGCGAGTTGATCCTGTTTTATTTCGGAAAAAACAAAATCACCTGTAGAAACATCGATAAGAGAAATTCCTATTTTATTTTGTTTATTTGGTTTGTAAATAGCTGCTAAAAAGTTGTTCTCTTTTTTACCTAACAAATTACCGTCAATAACAGATCCCGGTGTGATGATATCAACAATGCCACGTTTTACAAGTCCTTTTGCTTTTTTAGGATCTTCAATTTGCTCGCAAATTACAACTTTCTTACCGGCTTTAACCAATTTATCTAAATAAGTATCAAGTGCATGGTACGGGAATCCGGCAAGAGGAATAGGGTTATCAGCTTTTTTATCGCGTGCTGTAAGTGTGATTCCTAAAATCTTGGAAGCTAATTTGGCATCATCAAAAAAAGTTTCATAAAAATCTCCCATTCGGAAGAGCAATAATTTATCCGGATGTTGTTCTTTAATTTCCAAAAATTGTTTTAGCATTGGAGTTATTTTTCGTGTCATTAATAATCCTAAAAAAAATAGTTTAGTGTTTGATGATATAAGTATTAATTTGATTCTCTTTTAATTTATTCAATGCTGAATTAAGAGAATTTTTGTTTTCGAATGGGCCAGCTGCTACACAATAAAGTTTTTTACCATTGCTGGTTTTATCGAAAACAATGTATTTAAAGCCTATTTGAGAAATCCTGGCACCAAGATTATGGGCATTCTCTGCACTTCCAAAAGCGCCGGCTTGTAAATATGTTTGGGCTTCCTCATTATATGTTGAGGAAGTTGTTTCTGTTTTTTCGGCAGTATTTTTTCCAAGATTTGCCAATCTTTCTTCAGCTTGGAAAGTAATTTCGTTGTATGGATAATCACATTTCAGTTTTTTGTAAGCAAGAATGGAATCTTCAATGTGACCCAGTTTTTCATGACAATATCCGATTTTGTAAAATAGTAATGGAATATAATTTTGGATATAATCGGAATTACGTAAAGTTTCCAATGTATTTAGAGCACGTTTATATTGGAAAGATAGTAGGTAAGCTTCAGCAATTAGAAAATAAGCAGATTCAATTTTGGTGGAATCTTCAGAATCGCATATAAAATTCTGAGCGGAGATTATTGCTCTGGTGTAATCTTCTAACTTAAGATATGCTTTAGCCAGCCAATACTCTTTATCAATTATCTGTTCATCATAAATTCTTTTTAAATAATCATGCGCAGCTTGGTAATCTCTTTCTAACATTTTGATTTTTGCCAGTTCGAAAAGTGCGGATTGTGCATTAGGATTCTCATCATTATCACCAATTATTTGGAGTAATTTTCCTTCTAACACTGTTCCGTCAATATTTTCGCTTGATGCAACATCATTAAAAGCAAGCAAATATGATAAATTAATTAGTATTATAAGAATCAGATAAATTTTAGTTTTCATTTTTTTTCATTCTTACAATCCCATTTTCCGGAATTGCTTCATTTAATTTTAAAATTATGTTTGTATTGGGTTTAGTAAATTCAATAGAATTTCCATCTTCATCATAGATATTTTCAACAATTATTTTTCTATCGTCATTAGGATTTGGGAAAATTAATTCTATCTCATCACCAACTGAGAATTTTGCACGAATAGCTATTTTAACTTGATCAGAAGTTTCAACTATTTCACCGATAAATTGATAAGATCGGATATAGGATGAAGTTTTATGATATTGTGTACTCATGCTGTTGAATGAATCAAAAAAAGCTTCAGTATAAACTCTGTGGCTTACTTTGTCTAATTCTGTTCTTAATTTTTTCGGAACAGTTTTTTTAGCTAAAATCAAATCTAATGCAGTGCGATATGCTCTTGTTACATTTGCCACATAATATAGGCTTTTCATACGCCCTTCAATCTTAAGGCTTGTAACTCCTGCAGAGATAATCTCTTCCAATCTATCAAAAAGGCACAAATCCTTAGAATTAAGAATATATGTACCATAATCATCTTCTTCGATCGGGAATTCCTGACTAGGTCTGGTTGGTTCTACCAATTTATATCCCCATCTGCAAGGTTGTGTACAAAACCCTTGGTTTGCATCACGTCCGTTTAGGAAGGAACTAAGAAGACAACGACCAGAATAAGACATACACATTGCACCATGAACAAACATCTCTAATTCTACTTCAGGAACTTTCTCATGAATTTCTTTTATTTCTGAGATTGTGAGTTCACGTGCTAAAATTATTCTGCTTGCTCCGAGATCTGCCCAGAATTTTACACTGCGCCAAGATGTTACATTAGCTTGTGTACTGATATGAATATCAATATTCGGAGCATGTTCTTGAGCTAATGCAAAAATCGCCGGATCTGATATTATTAATGCATCTACTTTCAATTCTGCTAAGTATTTTAGATATTTTTCTAAACCTTCAATATTACGATTATGAGCAAAAATATTAACTGTAATATAGATTTTTGTACTTTTTGAATGACAAAATTTTGTCGCTTCACGTAGTTCATCTAAAGTTAAATTTGAACTTTTTGCTCTTAATCCATAGCTTTGTCCTGCGGCATAAACTGCATCTGCGCCATAATTAATTGCATATTTCAGTTTTTCTAGATTACCCGCAGGAGAAAGTAATTCTAAGTTAGTAGGCAAATTTTTCTCCCTATCGACTCATCATTTTTAGGAAATCAGCATTTGTTTCGGTTGCGCTCATTTTAGATCTAAGCATTTCTATTCCTTGTACAGGACTCATGTTTTTTAGGAATTTACGTAATACGAACATACGGTTAACTTCCTCTTTAGAAAGAAGCAATTCTTCTCGGCGTGTTCCTGATTTTACAAGATCCACAGCAGGATATAAACGAAGATCACTAATTGAGCGATCAAGAACAAGTTCCATATTACCGGTTCCTTTAAATTCCTCAAAAATTACTTGATCCATTCTACTTCCGGTATCTACCAAAGCGGTAGCTAAAATTGTTAAACTTCCACTTTCCAGTGTATTTCTGGCACTACCGAAGAATTTTTTGGGACGGTGTAAAGAATTGGAATCCAAACCACCTGATAAGATTTTTCCACTTGATGGAGAAGCCATGTTATAAGCACGTGCAAGTCTTGTGATACTATCTAACATAATTACAACATCATTACCAAGTTCAACCATTCTTTTTGCTTTTTCAATCGCCATTTCTGCAACTTGGATATGATTATGTGGTTGTTCATCAAAAGTAGAGCTGATCACTTCAGAGTTTCCGGGAATGAGAATTCTTTTCATCTCTGTTACTTCTTCAGGACGCTCATCAACAAGTAATACAATCACATAAGTGTCCGGATGATTTGTAAGAATTGAATTGGCAATGTTTTGCATTAATACTGTTTTACCCGTACGAGGTGCGGCAACTATCAAGCCTCTTTGTCCTTTTCCAATAGGAGTGAAAAGATCGATAATTCTAGTAGAATAATTATTCTTTGTCGTTTCTAAATGTAATCTTCTCTCAGGATAATATGGTGTAAGTTTGTTAAAAGATTTTGCTTCGAGCATTGCTGTAGGTTTTTGATAATTAACACTATCTACTCTAATTAATGCGAAATATTTTTCATCATCTTTAGGAGCTCTTGCAGGACCTGACACAATATTTCCTTTTTTCAAACCGAATTTTTTAATTTGAGAACTTGAAACATAAATATCATTTCTGCCATGTGTGTAATTATTTTTTTGGAATCTTAGGAAACCGTATCCGTCATCCATAATTTCCAAACAACCTGTTACAAAAGCAAGTCCTTCTTGCATTACTTTCATCTCTAATATTTTTTGAATTAAATCTACTTTGCGTAAATTTTGATAGCCTGATACTTCATTTTCGGCAGCAACTTTTTTCAGCTCTATTAAATTCATATCAAATAGCTTTTTATTTCCCATTAGGTACTCCTTGAAATTGTTATAAAATGGATCTTAACTTTATAAATATATATGAAATAAGAAAATTTTCCAAGGTTTTCGGTGTCAAGTAGTTTTCCTGTAAGAAAGCTTTGTTTCAATATGATGGAATAAAAAATTGATCATTAAAAAAATAAAAAAATGATTTACTATGAATATTTTTTTTAAAAGAGAATAGTAATATTGATTACTATTATTTATAATATGATAAATCAATCATAAACGTTAATAATATAGACTAAATAGTGAGAAAATAAACCAATTAAAGAGTTTTTCCTTACTTTTTTTATGAGATAAATAAAAAAAACTTTGACAGTAAGATCAGGATTTTTTTTTCTATATTCTACTTCTTAAATTTTCTTAAGGTAAAGATTATTTTTATAAAGTATGATATAGAGAAGTGAAAATGAAGTTTGTATTAACACAAAACTAAAAAAGGAAGGTAAGATTATGAAAAAATTCATGATGATTTTTGTTATTGTTGCATTTGCTAGTTTAGCTCTTGCTACCACAATTTATGACATTCAGTACACAGAGGAAGCTGGTCCTGATGGAGATTATCCATCACCATTACTTGATCAAGAAGTTACAGTTACTGGAATAGTAGCTGGTGCTAACTATGGTTCAGACGGGAAATTTTTCCTTACAGATCCAGAAGGTGGAGCTTGGCACGGAATCTATGTTTACTATTTTGAAGAACCATATGTACAATTAGGTGATGAAGTAGAAGTTACCGGTACAGTTGCAGAATATTATGGACTTACTGAATTATCATATTGTACTGTTAATGTTCTTAGCTCAGGAAATCCTGTTCCTGCACCATCACAAGTTACAGCATTAGATTTACTTGTTCCTGCTCAAGCAGAAATGTGGGAAGGTTGCTTAGTTCAAATCGATAATGTTACTGTTACTGAAGTGCAAGATGACTATGGTCAGTGGTATGTTGAAGATACAACAGGTGAATGCCAGATCGATGATGGTTTCTTCTATTTAGATTCAGTTGATCCTGCAATCGTAATTGAAGCTGGTATGACATGGGGAAGAATTATTGGTTGTGTAGATTACAGCTATTCTGAATTCTCTATTAATCCAAGAACTCCTGAAGATTTAATTGAAGAACTTGGTACTGATGAAACTGATTTAAACTTAACAGTTGAATTAGGAAACAACTATCCAAATCCATTTAATCCAACTACAACAATTAGCTATTCTTTAGTTAATGATGCAGCTGTAGAATTGTCTGTTTACAATGCTCGCGGACAAAAAATTGATACTTTAGTTAATGGCACACAAACTGCAGGTACTCATAATGTAGTTTGGAATGGTACTGATGATCGTGGTGTAACAGTTACTTCAGGTGTTTATTACTACAAAATCAAATCAGGAAAATTCACATCAACTAAGAAAATGATTCTTCTTAAATAATTTGTTTTAAGTAAGAAAATAGATTTAAATTTCGCTCCGTCAGTTTGCTGGCGGAGCAACTTTTTTTGTCTGTGAAAATTCACATCAACTAAGAAAATGATTCTTCTTAAATAATTTGTTTTAAGTAAGAAAATAGATTTAAATTTCGCTCCGTCAGTTTGCTGGCGGAGCAACTTTTTTTGTCTGTGAAAATTCA
>JAMOPB010000290.1 GCA_027064945.1 Candidatus Cloacimonadota bacterium | reverse complement strand
GGCAACGCCTTCGTTCTCATTATCTCCCGGTGCAGTCCATTCAATTCTAATTCTGCCGTGCATCGCAGCAAATCCTTCGTGTACTTGCAGGTCGGTAATGGCAGCCGGAGCTATTTCATCTATTGCAGTAGTAACATCTACACAATTGGAAATAGAAGAAGCATTATCCGATTCATCAATTGCTTTAATAGCAAAATAATAGGTTGTGTTCCCAATTAAATCTGTAACAAGATATTCTTCTGTAGTACCTGATTCTGCCGGAATAGGTGGATTTTCTAACGTTGTGACATCATCCCAATTTGCTTCCGTAATTAATTGTTCAGAAATTTTAATTTCATAATACAAAGCAGTACCAATATTTTCATCATCTCCCACAGCAGTCCAAGCAAGTAAAACATTATTATTGGAAAGTTCTGCCGTAAGATCAGAAATAGTAGCCGGAGCAATAATATCTGCAACTGCTTCTGTGGTAATATTAATCACATTGGAAAGCGGTGAATAATTATTATTTTCATCAATTGCTTTGATAGCAAAATAATATTCAG
This sequence comes from Candidatus Cloacimonadota bacterium, assembly GCA_027064945.1. Taxonomy (GTDB): domain Bacteria; phylum Cloacimonadota; class Cloacimonadia; order Cloacimonadales; family TCS61; genus DAOWES01. The sequence continues at coordinate 1,472 of JAMOPB010000290.1, read as the reverse complement.
TTTCAGGTTCCAAACCTGATATAAGTAGTTGTTCTGTTGATCCTGAGGATAAAGGAATAAATGATTGGATAAATTCAGTAGCATTATTCCAATTTGTTTCTTCAATATTTTCTAACGAATATCGAATATCATAGGCACTAGCAGTTCCAATATTTTCATCATCTCCAACTGCCGTAAAATTAAGGACAACAGAATCTGTAGTAGGATTTTGCGCTTCTAAGTCTAGAATCGCAGCAGGAGCAATAGTGTCTTCTATCTGCCCCATTATTTCTACTTCCGAGCTTGTTTGGGAAAAGTTTCCTACTTCGTCAAAAACCTTTAGGTTTATTGTAATCAAAATATTTTCGGGTAAATTGAAAATTGTCCAATTTTCCTGTTCACCTGTTCTTTTAGGAATCGGTAAAGCAAAATCATATCCAATGCTATTTTCTCCATTAAACAGATCTAATTGATAATGATGAGCTTCTCCCCAAGTTCCATCGTCTCCTACTGCTGTAAAAGAAATTTCCAATTTCCCTGTAGAATCTGAAATTGCAATGAAATCTTCAATTATTGAAGGAGATTCCTTATCATTAATTGTAGTGAAAGCATCATAATCGCACTGAAATTCGGTCATACAATCAAGACATTGTGTACAGTGATCTGCATCGATATAAGCTTTCCCTGTATCATAATCTATCTTGATAGCATCATACGGACAGTGAAAATCTTCTACACATTCCAAGCAACCGGTACATTTAGAATATTCAATTCTAACATCATCTGATTTTTGGAATTTCACGTTATCGGTGCAAGCGGATAATATAAGAATTATCAGCGACATTAGAATCGAAAATTTTTTCATAATTCCCCTTTATTTTGAGATTGCTCCAACCGGGCACGAATCTTCACACAAGCCGCAATCAATACATTTATCAGCATCAATAATAGCTTTTCCTTTTACCATTGTAATCGCATTTACAGGGCAACTGCGAGGACAAAGATTGCAACCGATACAGCTAGCCGCATCAACTTTGTAACTACCTTTTTTTGATTCAATCCAATTGCCTTCAGAATCTCTTAATACGATTTCATTTTCTCCGATAACGTAACTTAAAATTGTATTTTTATCATCGATAAGAGCATATTTCACACTGATTTTATCTACTTCTTTTAATTCAATATTTTTGCTTGCAAGTTGTTCTTCCGTTCCAAAATAGATCGAATCTTCTTTTGCTTCCGATTTAATTTTCCAACCTTCTGCAACTTTTACCAAGCTACCTGTTAATTCTTTAATTTCCAATTTGTTTCCAGCGAACAAAATCACTGCTAAGAATAAAAAAAATAGAACAATATTTTTTTTCACTATAATCTCCTTTTTAAAAATTATATTTTTGTTTTACATTAATTCGTACAATTCCGGTCATTCGCTTTGATTCTAGTATTTATGCTTTATCTAACTCAATAATACAAATGAATGAAATAATATACAG
>JAMOPB010000289.1 GCA_027064945.1 Candidatus Cloacimonadota bacterium | reverse complement strand
TTTGGTTTTTTGTTGGATACGCATCAATTTACGGAATTCACTAGGAGTGATAAACGTAATTGCTGTACCGTTTCTACCTGCACGACCCGTTCTGCCGATTCTATGAATATAAGCTTCCGGATTTTGCGGAATTGAATAATTGATTACATGAGTAAGATCATCTACATCAATACCACGAGCAGCAACATCGGTAGCTACCAATATATTTATTTTTTTATTTTTAAAACTGCGTAATATCTTTTCTCTTTGATGCTGAGTAACATCTCCATGTAAAGCTGCTGCAGCATAACCACGATCTGATAGTTTATGAGCTAATTCATCGGTTATATTTCTGGTTCTACAAAAAATCAGTGCGTAAAAATCATCTTCAATGTCTATGATTCTGCATAAAGCTTCTAATTTTTCGTTTGTGCGAACTTCAAAATAAATTTGATCGGTATTATCCGCAGTAAGAGTTTTATTTTGAACTTTTACAACTTCAAATTCACGCATATATTTCTGAGCTAATGATTTGATTCTGGATGGCATTGTAGCGGAAAATAGGAATGTCCTTTTCTCTTTTGGAGTATAACTGAAGATTTTTTCAATATCTTCGATAAATCCCATGTTTAGCATTTCGTCTGCTTCATCCAATACGAAATATTTAACTTGGTCTAAAAGTAAGGTTTTACGTTCGATATGATCAATTACACGTCCTGGAGTTCCAACTACAATTTGAACGCCTTTTTTTAATCTGCGTAATTGTGTTTCAATGGATTGTCCACCATAAATAGGTAGGATGCTGATTCTTCTTCCACCACGGAAAGAGTTCATCTCTTCTGCCACTTGAATGGCAAGTTCACGTGTTGGAACTAATATAACTGCTTGTACTACATTATGTTCTGTTGATACCTTTTCAATGATTGGAAGTCCAAAAGCGGCAGTTTTCCCTGTGCCTGTTTGTGCTTGTCCGATAATATCGATTTTATTTTCTAATAATATTGGGATTGCTAATTCTTGGATTTTTGATGGTTCTTCAAAACCTTTTTTCTCTAAGGCTTTAAGTGTCTCGGGTTGCAAGCCGAGCGCTGCAAATTTTTCTAAATTACTCATTAATTTCCTTTTTTTTCTTTTTCTTTTCTTATCATAAATAAAAAAGAATCTTCGTAATTAGAAAAATTCGGGAATCAAATAATTACAATCTATCAATTTGCCAAATTATACCTATCTAGCCGCTGGAATTTGTGTAATACGTAAATTCTTTATGTTTATTTATCTCATATAAGTCTAGGAACAATTAATTTTTATTAAGTTATCTTAGCAAGGTAAATATTTTGTTAATCTAATAAAATTAATAATTATTTGAAATAATTTTCAAATTTACAGCAGTTTGGATTTGTTTATGCTTTACTATAAATAAAATATAAACATTACGAAATTAAAATATCTAAATTTATTTTCTAAATCACTGTTTGTCTCACTTTCTTTCTTTTTATTTTTTGCAATACCTTCATCCTGAGTGATTCCGATTTATCGGAATTTTATCGAAGGATGAAGATGGAAAAAAGATTTTTGTCCACGAATTACACGGATAAGCACGAATATTTGATGAAAAGGTTGGTTAGTGGTTTAAGGCTCATGGCATTAGGTTAGAGGTTTGATGTATGTGGTTATGCGTTTTTAAATCCAGAATTCAAATTTAAAATCCGGTTAATACTATGTCTTTAGTTGTAGAGCAACTTGCTAAGTTGCGGGAAGTCAACAAGCTGGCAGCTTGTCCTACTTTTTACATTATCCATTATACATTTTACATTTTACATTAGTATCTCTTTCATTCTTTTGAACCGCCAAAAGAACGAAACAAGAAAAGCTCCCAACGCATAAAAACAGCTAAAATATCTACGTTTTCACTAAAATTTAATAAACTCACTCCGTTCAAACAGTATCAAATTTCTTAACGTTCAATCTTGATATTTCTTAACGCTGTTTTCATGAAGTTGGTTTAAAAAGCGGATAATGCTATATTTCAATTGTAGTATAACT
>JAMOPB010000288.1 GCA_027064945.1 Candidatus Cloacimonadota bacterium | reverse complement strand
CGAAGATGTTGTGGAAATCTCATGTCATGGAAGCATGTTTATTGCTCAACGAATCTTAGATATTTTATTGGAAAATACTCGATTAGCTGATCCGGGAGAATTTACGCAACGTGCTTTTTTAAATGAAAAAATGGGATTGACTCAGGCTGAAGCTGTTGGCGATTTGCTAACTGCAAAAACCAAGATGCAACATTTAGCTGCTATGAATCAATTGGAAGGAAGCTTACACGAACATATCTCACGCTTATTAAAAAAACTTACTCACTATCGAACTATGCTTGAATTGGAAATTGATTTCTTCGAGCAAGATGTGGATGAAATCGATAGAAATGAGCTGATTGACGGACTGGGGAAATTGAAAGATGAATTGCAAAAATTAGCTGATAGCGGAGAAGAAGGAATGATCCTTAAAGAAGGCTTGCGTGTAAGTTTGGTAGGTGCTCCCAATGTAGGAAAATCCAGCATTTTCAATAGTTTCTTACAAAATGAACGCGCAATTGTTACTCCGGAAGCAGGAACAACTCGAGATTTCCTTGAAGAAGCAATTTCTCTTGATGGATATTTAGTGAGGATTTTTGATACAGCAGGCTTGCGAGAAACTTCCAACCAAGTTGAAAAAATTGGTATTTCACGTTCGTATGAGATAATAAAAAATTCGCATAAAGTATTATTTATTGTAGCCGAACAAGAAAACGAAGAAGAGTTTGCAAAACTTATTCAAATAATAAATCCTAAGAAAATAATGAAAATTCTTAACAAAGCAGATTTATATTCAAATGAATATATTTCAGAATTTCGTAAGAAAGGATATCTTATCGCTTCAGCAAATTCAGATGATGGATTAGATGAGATTAAAAAAAATCTGCTTTCCGATATTGCAATTTCAGAAGAAGATATCAGAGCCGGAATTTTGAATAACTCCAGACAAATAGCAGCTGCGAAAAGAGCTATTGTGTCTATTGACAAAGCTTTAGATTCTATAAAAGCTGAAATGGGATTTGAATTTACCGCTTTTGATTTGCAAGAAGCCAGCCATTCTTTGGAAGAGATTATCGGTCGAGTTACAGATGATGATATACTGAATTCCATTTTTAGTGATTTTTGCATCGGCAAATAATTATTACATAAAAAGATAAATAAGACAAATATTAACACCGGAAAAAATTATCAATTAAACAAATTTATACCCATTGGACTGTTGCTATTTTTATTTGACACAATTAACTCTGAATTAAAAAAAATGGAAACTGTATATTATTTCATTCATTTGTATTATTGAGTTAGATAAAGCATAAATACTAGAATCAAAGCGAATGACCGGAATTGTACGAATTAATGTAAAACAAAAATATAATTTTTAAAAAGGAGTCAACTATAATTAACTTTTCCTCAGATTTTAAAATCTGAGGAAAAGAATAGATCTTTATATCTGGAATTTTTTGTTAATTCCACCATATGTGAATTAAGCACAAATAATCACGTTATGTGTATGTAAAAGAGCAATGTAGAGATTTATCGATATGACTCACAATAGTAATTTTCTTTTGTGAGCATCGAATAGATAACACGAAGTAATTTATTTCCTGTCGCGATAACAGCTTGTTTGTATTTCTTTTTTTCTTCTCGTTTCTTGTGATAATAAGCATTGAAAGTGTCATCACTCTTTATACAGCTAACAGCCATTTGGAATAGAGTTTTCCTTAGATATTTATTCCCTCTTTTTGAAATTCTTCCTTGATACATTATTGACGTTCCACTCTGTTTCAGACACGGATCAGTTCCCATAAATGCTGTTAGTTGTTTATGATTATTAAAATTTCTTATGTCATCAACTTCTATCAGGAACTTCTGTGCAGTGATCTTTCCAATGCCATTTATTGATGTAAGTATATCAAAATATGTACTCTGATTTTGTTCAATATATGCAGTAATTTCAAGATCGAATTCATTGATTAATTTTTGATATAACTTTAATCGCTGGATTTTTGAATTGAGAACTTTTTCTAAGTACTTATCACCATTACC
>JAMOPB010000287.1 GCA_027064945.1 Candidatus Cloacimonadota bacterium | reverse complement strand
ATTTGGCCGGTGGAGAAGATGTTAGTTCTCCTTTACGTGAAGATTTATATTACAATCACAATAATCAACATGATCTGAATTGGTATGGCTCTGATCGTTGGGCTGTTGAATTTAATTTTGCCGAACATTACAATAGTATCGATTCTTTGGAGATGAATGTTGAAGGCGTGAGAATCTATCTTCCGCAAGTTGGAAATGATATAACTCTTAACTTTTTTGATTGTTATAATGATTTAAACAGTGCAGATTCAATACTTACAACTGAGCAAGTTAATGCAGGGAATTTAATTGTAGGTTGGAATGATATTCCACTTTCCAATCCATTAAATGCTGATACTCTTTTTGTTGTGATTGAATATCCAACCTATAGTGGAATGGAATTAGCAGCAAGTGCAATTGATGGAACTCATAGTTATTATTTTGAAGATGAATACTTTAAAAATATGGCAGGAAACGGATTTAACAGCGAACTATTAGTTTCCGTATATGGTGATATGCATTGGGATTTTGATACGGATCTGGGGATTTTCGATTTTGAAATGGTGAATGTGGATACAGTTGTATATCCAAAATTCAAAATTAAAAACAATTCAATTAATGAAATATCTGAATTAAGTTTTACTTACTATCGCACAACACCGGAATCTTACGGGCATAATCTGTTTTTAGAATATGATTATGAACTTGATACACCTTTGCCAAGTGGCGATGAGCGAGAGATATCTATAGAAACATTTACAGATACGCTTTTTTCAGATTATATGCAGTATAATTACACAATACAACTTTCAATACAAAATGATGCAATCTCATCAAATAATACTGCTGTTTATAATCTTAATATGTTTGGGAATAATTGTGAATCGCATTTAGTGGAAAATTTTATGAAACTTGATGATTATAATTCTACGCAAATTTGGGAATATCAAGATAATGCGGAATATTCCAATTTAGATATTCAAACAATAAACTATTTCCCGTTTAGTAATGATTATCCTTATTATCAATTGGATGTGATGCAACGATACAATTATTATGAATTGGGAACAATTCCGATTTCCATAATTAATGGAACAAAAAAGATCTTCGGATATTCTGAAACTCATGAAGCTGTTTTTGCGGAAGAGGTTAACTCTGAAAAGCCAAAGACTTTTTTATCAATTGAAGATATTTACGGAACAAAAGATATTATGAATGGAATGATCCAATACACTGTAATGGTTAGAAATGATAGCACTTATCTCTTTTCTTCTTACCTTGCGAACTCATATTTTCATGTTGCAGTTGTAGAAAATTTAGTTGATGAAGATGAAATTTACGGCTCGGTTTTTAGAGCATCATTTGATGAAATTGCTATCGATGAACTTTTCTATAACAATACTGCAAGATTTGAAAATTCCTTTAATTCACTTGCTGAAATTAATACTATTAATGAAGCCGGGAGTTTCGAAAATTGTAGGTTAGTTTACTGGATTCAAAACGAAACAACTAATGATATTCTTCTTTTGGGAGAAATAGATTTTAATCAATTTGAAGAAGTTGGAGCTGAAGAGAATGATCTAACTCCTGAACTATTTTTAAATTATAAGAATCCAAGCTCTTGTAATGAGAAAATCGAGTTATCATTAACCGGAAATAGAAATCTTCAAAAACCAACTATCATCATTTATAATATTAAGGGTCAAAAGGTAGTGGAATTATCTCCAAATATTAAAAGAGATGGAGAAACTGTTTTCACTTGGAATGGAAAAGATTCCACAGCGCGTAGCACAGCAAGCGGAATCTATTTATTGCAATTATCAGACGAAAACAAAAGTATATTAAACAGTAAAATGTTAAGGTTGAGAAATTAGGATTTATATGAAAGAAAGAATCATATTTAATAGGAAATTTTGGGAATTAACAGGCTGTATTCATAATCATACTGAATATTCCTATGATAGCAAAGCATCAATGAAAAAGGTGATAAAAGCCGCCCGAGTAAATAATCTGGATTATTTTACCATAAATGATCATAGAACAATGGATGCTTT
>JAMOPB010000286.1 GCA_027064945.1 Candidatus Cloacimonadota bacterium | reverse complement strand
AATATTTGAAGATCGTAAATTTGCTGATATTGGTAACACTGTTCGTCATCAATTCCGCAACGGGATTTATAAAATAGCAGATTGGGCGGAATATGTAACAGTCCATATGGTTGCCGGAGAATTAATTTTAAAAGGTTTATTTGAAGGAATAGAAAATCGTGCTGCTTTTATACTTGCTCGAATGAGTTCAAAAGGAAATTTACTAAACGAAACTTATACAAGAAAATGTTTTGAAGCTGCAAAGAAAAATCCTGAAGTTGTGGCAGGTTTTATAGGTCATGGCAAAGATGTAGAAGATATTAAAAGATTCAAAGCAAAATTTCCCGGTAGCGAATTACTTATGATGCCGGGTGTAAAATTGGAACGTGGAAGCGATAATATGGGACAGCAATATATCACAGTAGAAGAAGCGGTATATGGTGGAGCAGATTGTATAATTGTCGGTAGGGGAGTTGTGAAAGCAGATGATCCAGGAAAAGCAGCAAAAATCTATCGAGAAAGAGCTTGGAAGGCATACCAAAAAAGAATCAATAAATAAGATAGCGTTAACTAATCAGAAAATTTCTAAACGTAAGGAGTAAAAATGGAAAATTTAATTTCAATGCGCGATCTAACAAAAGCTGATATAAAAAAATTGTTGGATACAGCAAGAAAAATCGAGTCAGGTGAGATTTTACCTGATTTAGAACGTAAAGTGGCGGGGTTACTTTTCTTTGAACCATCAACACGAACAATGTTCTCTTTTGACACTGCTATGAAGAGAATGAATGGACAAACAATTATTATGAGCGGGACAAAAAATACATCAGCTAAAAAGGGTGAATCTTTCGCTGATACGCTTAGAACAATAGCTCAATATGCTGATATCATCATCATGAGAAGCCCGATAGAAGGTTCGGCAAGATATGCAAGTGAAGTTGTTGATGTTCCTGTAGTAAATGCCGGTGATGGTGCAAATCAACATCCTACTCAGGCATTGCTTGATCTCTATTCTATCCAAAAAACTCAAGGGACTTTGGAAAATCTAAAGATCGGTTTAGTTGGCGATCTTAGATTTGGTAGAACAGTTCATTCTCTCGCTCAAGCATTAAGTATTTATAATACGGAATTTAAATTTATTAGTCCGAAATTCTTGCAAATGCCTTCCTATATAAAAGAAGATCTGAAAGAGAAAAATGTAAAATTTACCGAATATTTGGATATGGATGGAAACATAGATGATCTGGATATTTTGTATGTAACAAGAATCCAACGTGAGCGATTTGCTGATCCTGAAGATTATGAAAAAGTCAGAGGAACTTATGTCTTGCAAAAATCAATGTTAGAAAATGTGAAAGAAAACCTGAAAGTTTTACATCCGCTTCCAAGGGTTGATGAAATTTCCACTGATGTAGATGATTGCAAGCACGCATATTATTTCCAACAAGCCAAAAACGGTGTTTATACTCGCGAAGCTTTGATTCACATTTTATTGGGAGGTGAATAATGTCTAATAAGCATATCAAAGTTAATGCTATCAAAAACGGAACAGTTATAGATCATATAGCTGCCGGGAAAGTGCTGAAAGTAATAGAAATTCTAAATTTAAATGATAATAATTCTGTTATGATGGGAATGAATCTATCAAGCAATAAAATAGGAAAAAAAGATATTATAAAAATCGAAAATCGAGAACTTTCCCAAGAAGAGGCAAATAGCATAGCACTAATTTCACCCAAAGCTACTTTAATAATTATAAAAGATTTTGAAGTTGCAAAGAAAATGGAATTGGAAGTTCCTGATAAAATAGAAAAAATTGTTGTGTGTCCTAATCCAAAATGTATTACAAATCTGGAAGATGTTGTTACAAAATTCAAAGTTGATCATGAAAATCAAACTGTTAGATGTATGTATTGTGAAAAAAAATATGAGTTGGAACACTTGAAAATTAAGATTTAATTAGGAGATTTTATGGCTAAAAAAATTATAACAGAACCATCAAGAACGTTGATGGAATTTAGATTGTTACCTGGCTTAACCAAAGTTTCACATTC
>JAMOPB010000285.1 GCA_027064945.1 Candidatus Cloacimonadota bacterium | reverse complement strand
AACGGAGAAGTTACATATAATGGGAAAAAGTTAAAAGATTGGAATAAACTACAATTAACAAAAATCGGTTTTCTTTTCCAAAATCCCGCTTCACAAATGATTCAGCGAACAGTTCGCCAAGAGCTATCTTTTGGGATGGAAAATTTATCTATCGATCCCAAAACCATCCGCCAAAAAGTGAAAGAAAATGCAGAAAAATTTGAAATTGAAAATCTTCTAGATAGAGATGTTCACACTTTATCCGGCGGAGAAAAGCAAAAAGTAGCACTTCTCTCAATTTTATTAATGGATCCTGATGTTTTACTTTTTGATGAACCAACAGCTTTTTTAGATCCAAGTAGTGCAAAACATTTTGTGGATCTTTTTCATCAAATTGCGCATAATAAAACAATTATCACAGTTGAGCACAATTTGGATTACCTAAAACCCCACGTTAATAGATCACTTTTCATCACGCGAGATGGTGTAATTTCTGAACAAACTTTGGAAAATATAAATTGGCAACCACGTTATAAGAAAATTCCAACAATGCAAATCGGTGAGGAAATCTTATCAATTAAAAATCTTAATTTTGCATACGACAAACCACTTCTAAGAAATATAAATCTACAGATTAATGCCGGTGAAATTATTGCTATAAAAGGAGATAATGGAGCTGGGAAAAGCACGCTTTTAAAATTAATTTCCGGATTAATAAAAAACTATTCAGGTAAAATTACCTATAAGAACAAAGATATTAAGAAATATCATTATAAAGAATATTACAAACAAATCAGCCTACTGATGCAAAACCCGGAGAACCATTTTATCTATGACCAAGTGGGAAAAGAAATTGAACCGAAAAGTGGAATTTTAGAATTATCTAATTTAGCAGGTTTTGAATTGCGAAATCCGTTTACTTTATCAGAAGGCGAAAAGCGCAGACTTTCTCTGGCTATTTTATGGTCACTTCCTACAAAATTAATGTTATTTGATGAACCTACTTTTGGACAGGATCCGACTAATAAAGAAAAACTGATCAATTTAATTTCCGATATGAGAAAAAGCGGTAAAAGCTTTTTAATTGTGAGCCATGATTTGCCTTTTATTGAAGCTGTTGCAGATAAAATTTACCTTCTAAAAGATGGAACTTTGCAGGATCAATCAAATGCGTAAAACAAACGATCTTCTTTTTTTATTCTTAGCGTTTATCTATCTGATTCCTGTTCTTTTCTCATCAAGTGCTTTCTTAAGTTTGGCAAGTTTGATATTAGCTTTTGTAAATATTCTAATTTGGCGAAAAATAAAGATTAAACATTTACTTGTCCTTATAGCAGTTTTAATCATACCGCTTTCATCAGTTTTTATAACAGTTCTACTCTATACAAAGGGAGCAGATAGTTCTCCGATTATTGCACATTTCTTGGGTTTCCCAATATATCAATTGGCATTCGACACAGCTATTTTACTCACAGTTCGTTCATTCTGTCTCACTGTAATTTCATTTATATTTTTACTTGCGATAAATAGCAATGTGTTGGTTCTTTCTTTAATGCAAAATCTAAAATTACCGGTTTCGATCGGTTACGCACTGCTCTCCACTTTCAACGCTTTTATCTATATGAAGGAAGAATTTTTAAGAATCCGCTTAGCATATCGAATGCGCTTTCAGAAACAAATTTTCCCAATGAAATTGCTTATCCCAATTTTAGTAAGTGCCAGCAGATATGCTCATTACGCCGGATTAAGTTTGGAAAGTAAGGGCTTGCATGATAAAAAAACATATACAGAAATCCACAAATGGACGAAATTAGATTGGTTGATTCTATTTATAAATATTTTCCAAGTGGGAATGTTAATTTATCTGTTTGGAATATTTTCTGATACTTCAATTAAATTCGTATGATTTTTTTAAAACATGTTTAGATGATTGATTAGAGATGCGTTTGTGATGATAATAAAATTTTAAGAGGAATATTATGAATTTTTACGATAAAATAAACTCACAAAAAATTGTGATTGGAATGGTACATACTTTGGCTTCTCCCGGAGCTCCTAAATATAAT
>JAMOPB010000284.1 GCA_027064945.1 Candidatus Cloacimonadota bacterium | reverse complement strand
AGGAATATCAACAAGCGGTAATTCAAAAAATATTATTAACGCGGTTGATGTTGCTGAAGAGCGTGGACTTAAAGTTTTTCTTTTCTTAGGAAAAGATGGTGGTAAATTGGCAGAACGAGGTGATTTGAAATTTATCATTCCGGAAAAAACTTCTGATCGTATTCAAGAAATCCATATGATGATTTTGCATATAATCATTGAAATGGTTGAACGTGAAATGTTCCCGGAGAATTATTAAATTATGCGTTTGTTGATTCAAAGAGTAAAATCTGCCAGTGTGGAAGTTGATGGGAAAATTACAGGAGAAATCGGGAAAGGTTTGTTGGTTTTTCTGGGAGTAAAAGATAGCGATGATGGTTCTGAAATCCCTTGGCTTGCCCGAAAATTAGTTGGATTAAGGATTTTTGAAGATGAAAATGATAAAATGAATTTGTCTGTAGAAGATGTGCAGGGCGAAATTTTGTTAGTTTCGCAATTCACTCTTTACGCAGATTGCTCCAAAGGTCGCCGTCCCGGATTTTCTGATGCTGCTCCACCGCAAAAAGCTTTGGAATTTTATGAAAGATTTATTTCCGAGTTAAAGAAATTAGATTTTGCTCCACAAACCGGTATTTTCCAAGCAAAAATGCAAGTTAGTTTGCAAAATGATGGACCCGTTACAATGATTGTTGAGAAATAAATTAAGAGGACTTATGTTGAAAAATGTTATATTTGATTTGGGAAATGTTTTGGTACAATGCCATTTTGAGCGGTTCTTTGAACATTATAAAATCAGTGGCTTAGATAGCAAATTACCACTTGTAACTCCGATATATGAAAGTTTTAATCGAGGAAAAATTAGCAGGAATGATTTTTTGATTAAAATGAAACACATGCTTGATACTGATGATTCTTTGGAAAAAATTGCTTATAATTGGAGCGATATTTTCACTTTGGATAAAGAAATGGTTAAGCTTGCCGAATCGCTTAAGAAGGATTATGATATTTTTATTTTTTCCAATACGGATGAAATTCATTTTAATCGGATAATTATAGATTTTCCCGAATTGGAAATTTTTGAGCATAATTTTATGCTGTCTTATGAAATCGGAGAATTAAAGCCGAATGCCAAAGCTTTTCAATTAGCTTTGGGAAAATTTAATCTTATCCCTGCGGAATCTTTGTTTATTGATGATCGTATGGAAAATGTAAATGGAGCAAAAATATTTGGAATGGATGCAATTCATCACCTTGATTATGGATCCACTAAAGAGAAAATTAATCGAAGATAATTAATTTATAAATGATGAACCCGTAAAAAAAAATCAGATTTTGCGGGCTTTTTTTTGTCCACGAATTGCACGAATAAACACAAATATTTGATGAAAAAGGATACCATTTTAATCAATTCAAAATTAAAAATTCAAAATTCCTCAACAGCAGTCATCGTATGTTGACACAAGTGATTCCGATTTATCGGAATTGTATCGAAGGATGAAGATGCCAAAAAGATTTTTGTCCACGGATTGCACGGATAAACACGGATATTTGATGAAAAAGGATACCATTTTAATCAATTCATAATTAAAAATTCAAAATTAAAAATTAAACATTCTTTAGTCTTAACGCAGTTTTCATGAAGTTGGTTTAAAAAGCGGATAGGGTTATTTTTAATTGTAGCGCAACTTGCTAAGTTGCGGAAATAAACAAGCTGGCAGCTTGTCCTACTTTTCACTTCTCACCTTTCAATTCTTACTTCTTGCTTGTTGCTTGTTACTTGTTACTTCTTACTTGTCACTTCTCCCTTCTCACATTCTACATTATCCATTTTGCTTTATTGAATCTATTATCAGCGTTTTTCTGCGCAAATCAGGGGCAACACACTTTTCAAAATTCAAAATTCAAAATTCAAAATTGTTTATCCTTTCCCTTGTCACGCGTTACTCTTTACTCATCACTTTCTGCAATAAAGTTCATCCTGAGTGATTCCGATTTAGCGGAATTTTATCGAAGGATGAAGAGCTCATAACTATTTTGTCGCACTTCGATACAGAACTTCGTTCCACT
>JAMOPB010000283.1 GCA_027064945.1 Candidatus Cloacimonadota bacterium | reverse complement strand
CTTCTCCCCTTTCTCTTTTCACTTTTTTATTCAACTGCATTTTTTTGGGATTATTCTTCTGTAGAGATGCCAGGTTAGGCATCTCTACAGAAAATTTAAGATATCTAATTTGTTGCTATCACACGATAGAATTTCTTTGTTGTGGATATCGGAATATCAACGGTTGTATTTGATGTGACAGCTACCTGAGTGAATGGTCCTTCCGGTGAATCGGAAAATTCCACCACATATTGTGTTGCATGAGAAGATTCTTCCCAACTTATTCTAGCGGTATCGCCATTTACGATTTGTATAGATACATTTTGCGGAACGCTTGGAGTTACTCCACCTACATATTCATAAGCTCCGATGTCATAATTTGCATCTCTTGCAGTTCCATAAATATCGTCCGTAATGCTACTAATTGTTATCCCTGCATTAATTGCCGGTGATGATGAATCTAAATCCGCTGAAGAAGCATCAACAAACAGTGGATTTCCTACAAAACTATCGGAATTAAATCCACTTGCACTTTGCAAAGCTGATAAATCGGAATAATTTGTTCCTGACCAGATAGCGAAGTTGTCTCCACCTGTATGGAAAAGATTGTGATCCATCGTTAAAATGGCTCCGGCATCTTGAATATCTACTGTATAGCCTGTTGCCATATTAGCAAATATATTATCTCTGATATTGATATTGGAATTGCCGTTTACAAGAGAAATAACCTTTCCGTAAGCTGTATGATCATTGGATTTTATAGTATTAAGATAAATATCCAAATAGTCACAATTGGCAAATGTATTTGCATCTCGAGTATAAGCCGTGCCTGTATCTAAATTAAAGAAATTATTAGCAATTCTGTGGATAGTTTCCTCTTCTCCCGTGTATCTATCAAGTTCCAAACATTTGGGTCCTGAGGTAAAAACACTATTTTTATAGACGGAAAAAGATTGATGAATATCTTCTAAATTCATCACAATATTATTTTGATTTGTAAAATCATTGGATTCGATATATAGATCTGAAACAGAATATATATATAATGGTTGGTAGTTATTATCAAATGAATTATCACTAAAGATTAAAACATTGGCATATTCCGCATAATTGTTGCTATTATGATAAATTCCGTAGCCACCGTTATTAAATTCATTATTAGCAAACCAGATACTTTGGAATGTAGCACCGTCAAATTTCACCAAAGCACCGTTATTGTAATTTGCGCCATCTACACCATCAAAAATGGAATTTGCAACAGCAAGATATTGATTATAACCTTTTATCAAAGCAATTCTGTTGTAGGAAGCATCTTGCGGCACAAATTTGATTCCATTGAAGCCGAGATACTCACTGCCGACGATTTTCAATAGAAAATTATCATCGTTATTTGTGGCATCAAACTGAACGGTAACATCGTTCGCATCCTCAGATGCTGATTGGAAACTTACATAACCAACAGAAGATTCCACTCTTGGGATATAAAGAAAATCCAACTGCTCGTTATAGATCCCATTTTCAATATTAAAGGTGAGAGCTGCTTCGCCTTTTCCTCTTGAAACTACATCATTTATTGCATCAGTAATAGAAGAATAATCTGCTCGATTATTTCCGATTGTGTAATTTCCAGTCATAGGTTCCCAAGGTGCTGTGGGAGTATATTCCAAACAGCCTATATCGGGCGAGGAAGCATCGCGTGGATTACCCTCAATGTCTGTAGTAACTTCCGCAACTGCAATTCCTCTGGCATTTAAAAACTTGCTTGTGGTATATAAGTTTGAATCTAAAAGAGGTGGTGCTTTTACGGAGTGGTCGGCAAAAGTGGAATTGTCTCTAATTTCCTGAATGGTCTTATACTTATCCTGGCCAATCTGAACGAGGAACATACCTTCATTATAAAGGTCATTATAGTCTATCTCATAATTTGTATATCCACCTGATTGCAGGGTATATGCAAGTCCATTTCCTTTATAAGCCAGAATGTTATTTTTTATTTTTATATTATCGGAAGACTGAACTGAAAGTGCACTTCCACGAGTTGCATTCACATAAACATCATAATTGTTTTCTATA
>JAMOPB010000282.1 GCA_027064945.1 Candidatus Cloacimonadota bacterium | reverse complement strand
GGTTTGAAATATGCAATGTTATGAGCAGCAATGATAGTTCGTTCATCAGAAGGTGTGCTGTTTGGTTTGCTTGTATCATACATCAATATTATCTGCTTAGCTTCTTTTATATTGGCTCGATTCAAAATTTCTTGATTTGTGAAATCACCTCGTATGTATTTGATATCTAATTTGGAGTAGTGGTTTCGCATTGCTGACATTTCACTTTCATCAAGTTCATTAATCAATACAATTGCAGGAAGATTTCTATCTTGGTTTTTGTCTAAGAAATCGATAATTTTCCTACTACTGTTATTCCAACCGCAAATTAAAAAATGGTTTTTTAGTTTCACTTTGCCTAATCCTTTTCTTTCTTTAATTTTTTTATCAATGAAATTACTTGCGATGAACGCTGTGAATGTGGAAAAAATAATAAATCCCATAAATATGAAAACAATTCCGATGATTCTACCCCAAAATGTTTGAGGATAAAGATCACCATATCCGACAGTGGTAATTGTAACCAAAGACCACCAAATCGCGTCAAAGAAATTAGAAATATTTCCATGACCCGGCTCTACTTGCAAAATAGCCACTGCCCCCAAAAATATTACTAAGATAATCACCCAAATTTTCTTAGAAAGTTGAACTAGATCTTTATGTTGATTGGCAAACCGGCTTAATCTATTACGAAACTTCATAATCTCACCTAATTTTTTCAAAAAATATTTGATATCAATAAACTCAACTAATTTTTGAAATGAATTTTATTCAGGCAACTATTTTTTCTTGGAAGCAAATAAAAAACCGAATTTGCAGTGTAACAAATTCGGCTTAGAGTAAAGATTATTCCTGATTATTTTGTTTTATGTAACCTTGCTTGTAAGCATAAAGAAGATCTTTCAAAGATGAAATTTGTTTTTTTAATCTTTTGCCGGTATCGGTATCATAAACTCTTAATCTTCTATTCGCAATTTCTCGATGCACATCTGTAGAGACAATTTCGCTATCTGTTCTGATAGATTTTTCAGCAGATTCAAAAGGTTCATGAGAGACTAATTGCAATCCGTAAGAATCATAAATTAATGTATATCCGGCGATTCCTGTTACGCTTTGATATGCTTTGGAAAGCCCGCCATCAATTACAATTAATTTATTATCGCCTTTAATCGGGCTTTCACCTTTTTTTGCTTTTACCGGAACATGGCCATTAATGATATGAGAATTTTTTGGATTAAGTCCAAAGTCTTTTAAAATCATATCACAAGTTTCGGGATCTTCACGCAGTTCATAGTAACGATTTTTTTTCTCTATATGAGTTTCTTTATCAGAAATAAAATATCGTTCAAAAGTGGCCATCTTTGTTTTTCCAAATAAAGGAGAATCCACACCGCACCAAAGATACCACAAGATATCTTTTCCATAATTTTTACATTCAAGCTCTGTAGAAAAATAGCCTTGTCTGGCTAATTGATCGAATTTATCCATCAATTTCTTGCCATTATATTTTTCATTTCTAACCGATAGATCGAGCAATTTGCCTTCATCATTTAATAATATGCATCCATGGAAAAGCAAATTGGAATTATAAGTTAAATATAAACTGCCATTTGTATATAAAAAACGTATATGCTTTTGCAACTTTTCTGAATTTTTAAAGGAAACAACTAATTTCTGAATAACTTCTTTTTCATGCTCTGTAAATTCGTACGGATTATTTTTATCTAAAGTGGGAAAATTTGAATCTAATAGCTGATGTTCTTTGTTTCCGATTTTAATTGTATTCTTATCAAAATTAATTTTATCAAGAAGCAAGCGATCTTCCATCTCGAATCTAGGTCGATTTTTAATAATTTCAGCTTCTAATTTGAATTGAATAATTGTGATTGCTTTATGCATTTTGGCTAATAAATTTTGCTCATTTGCATTTTTATTATTCTCATTATCGATGGGATAAAAAAGTTTGCAATCGTCATCTTTATAAATCTCGGCAGCAAAATTTGAAAGTGGTCTTAGATTGATGCC
The DNA here is from genome assembly GCA_027064945.1 of Candidatus Cloacimonadota bacterium. Taxonomy (GTDB): domain Bacteria; phylum Cloacimonadota; class Cloacimonadia; order Cloacimonadales; family TCS61; genus DAOWES01. The sequence continues at coordinate 49 of JAMOPB010000282.1, read as the reverse complement.
GTAACCTTCTTCGATAGTATCAAGATTGTTATAACGAAGCGAAATTCTT
>JAMOPB010000281.1 GCA_027064945.1 Candidatus Cloacimonadota bacterium | reverse complement strand
TTTCACTATTCAAACCTCCTAATAAGAGTATAACTTCTTTTATTTAAATGTGCAAGTTGAGAAAATTTATTTATTTGCAATTTATAATAAAAATAATATTTATTTGTTGATGAAGTCCAGAATCTGCAATTTTTCTTGATGATTTATCTAATCTTTCCATTGACTCTTTAAAACTCTTTGAGCCATAATTATTAGCAACTTCTTGAAAATTTCTCTTTCTAAAGATTGGAGGAATGTGGTCAATTATTGCTCGAACAAGCAAAATCACAGAATATGGGTTTCCTTTTTGGGATGCATCATTTAATTCTTCACATTGTTTGATTAATTTTGTTAAGTCAAAATCTTCAGTTTGAATTTTTTTTAATTCTTCTATTCTGGAAAGGTCAACATAACTAAATTCATTGGTTTCAACTCCATTATCAGAAATAAGGTCAATTTGGTTTATTAAAAAGTCAACTTTTTGTTTTGCTTCCCCAATTACTTCAAGCCACATTTCAGCATAATTCTCAACTTTCCTCAAGATACTCTTTTCATAATACTTTATTTTATCGTCATTTGTCCCCTTAAAATCTGGTTTAACAAAAGTTTTAAAATAATGATCTTCTCTTGGTCCATATTCACTTTCTTCAAATATCTGGGTATCATCTTCAACAATAAATGTAAGTTCATTTAACTCATCTTTTATAGAGTCCAAGAAATCAATTTTTTCATCACTTGGTATTGTTTGAATATGTTGATTAAGTTTTAAGAAAGAATCTCGTATTAATTTTTGAATATGTTTTTTGAATTGATATTCGGTTAAGCATCCGTTTACAGAAAGTATATTAAAATCAATAAAACTATCTTCCTTATAATACGAGTTTCGGTGTTCATATTCAATTAGTATACTTTGACTTTCTCTTATAAGTCCATCAAATAATTTTGAAAATGTTATTTCTATTGATTGTTCTGTCATTTTTCTAAATGTGTGGTAACGTTTCGCGGATATGAGAAGTTGCCGCCGGGAGCTTGCGACCAGAGGCAATTTGGGTGTAGTGACCGAAGGGAGCGAAACCTCATATCCGCTGTTATGTGCTGGGCCGAGCACTTACTTGTTTATCTCCAATTCCCGCCCCCTCTTCAGCCGAAGCACACGATGTGAGGAGGCGTTCTTTAACATTATGCTACTTTTATATCATATAAATGTTTCTGAAATTCAATAAACAATGAACTTATATTTTGAACGTCTCCGAGAATTTCCATTGCATCTTCTAATGATTGATATTTTGTTTGCAACAGAATTGGTAATTTTTCTTGGTCGAGTTCGCTTATTCCTGCTTCAACATATTTATTCAAAACAAACTCAATAAATTCTTTTTGTTTATCATTTAGCAATGCAAAAATGGTGGCTTTTGCTCTTGTTGCTCTTTCTTCTCTTGTTATTGGTTTAAAATCGCTGTCAAATACATATTCTAAAACATCGAACAAATCACTCTTTTCTGCATTTATCAGTTTTTGAAGTGTTGTTAATTCTTCTTTGCCAAAACCTGCCTCATCTAATTTTTCAAGTAATGTTTTTCTTGTTTGAGGATTACTCCAAATTTCTCGTAATTCCTTTTCATCCTTAAAGAAGTTAGGAAGTTCACCAAACAAGTTTTCTAAAAACTCTTGTGCTGAGATTGGTTTACCGTCTGCACTCCAAAATGAAGTTGCAATCATATGTTGTATTTCTCTCTCTTTGCCGTCTTTCAGTTTTACTTTTACTTTCTTCGGGCAAATACAAGGTCTCTGACCACAAACAGGGCAAGGTTCAGGTGGCTCTTTTTCACAAATACAAGGTTTTTGACCGCAAATAGGACAAGGCTTTGGTGGTTGTTTTTCACAAACACAAGGAATTTCACCGCAAACAGCACAAGGTTCTTCGGGTTGTGGTTCCCCGTCCCACTCGGGGTCTGAAAATCGTTGATATGCATCTACAAAATCATAGATTGTAAAAAACTCTTTTCCGTCAAAAAGACGAGTTCCACGACCTACAATTTGTTTAAATTCTATTATTTGGTTTACAGGACGCATTAAAAT
>JAMOPB010000280.1 GCA_027064945.1 Candidatus Cloacimonadota bacterium | reverse complement strand
ACCGGCCCAGGCATGAACAAAAACATCTTTTTGATTATCACCACAAGCTAAGCCGCATGGATTATTATGTTTAACAACGCTAACTGCATTCTTAGGAAGATCTTTCACAGCATCCAAAGCTGATTGAATATCGTTTAAATTATTAAAGGATAGTTCCTTACCATGCAAAATTTCCATATCGTATAAAGAATCCTTTGCTTCAGAATCTCTATAAAGATATCCTTTTTGATGAGAATTTTCTCCGTAACGAAGCTTTTTCCCATATGTGAAATGTTTGCGAATCGATAAAATACCTGCTTGTTCATCCATCGTAGAAGCAATTAATGCATCATAATCAGCAGTATGATTAAATGTTTTCCGCATCAGTTCAAATCTGGTTACAGATGAAAGGGTTCCATCATTTTCATCTAACTCTTCAATAATTTTCCCATAATCATTTATATCGGTAATTGTAGCTACGAATTGATAATTTTTCGCACTTGCCCGAAGCATTGTAGGTCCACCGATATCAATATTTTCTATCAATTCTTGCAAGTCTCCTCCGGCATTTTTTACTTTTGAAAACGGATACAAATTGCAAATAACCATATCAATCGGTTCGATACCTAATTGTTTTGCTTCTTCAGCATCTTTCTCTCTGTCAAAAAGCAAGGCTGATTCGATAGCAAATGAAATAGTTTTCATTCTACCGCCAAAAGCTTCAGGATTTCCTGTTACACTTGAAATATCGGTAATTTTTATTCCTGCGGATTCTAATACTTTCTGTGTTCCACCGGTTGAGATAATTTCACAACCAAAAGATTCTAATTTCTTAGCAAATTCTACAATTCCTGTTTTATCAGATACACTAATTAAGGCTCTTCTAATTTTAATCACTTTATCCTCGTTTTATGTTTAGGAATAGTTTTCCATTTTAAATTGAAAAACAATATTTAATTTAGATAAAAAAAAACGGACTGCATAAGCAATCCGCATAAAAAGTTATTCTTTATAAGCTACAGCTTCAATTTCAACCCTTGCTCCTAATGGCAGGTTAGCAACCTCAAAGGCGGCTCGAGCCGGAAAATCTCCGCTAAAAAATTTTGCATAAACTTCATTCATTGCTGCAAAATCTTTAATGTCCGCAAGTAAAACAGTTGTTTTAACAACATTGTCGAAAGTCATTCCTGCTTCTTCCAATATTTTACCCATATTTTTTAAAGATTGTTCAGTTTGTTCAGCCACATCATCGCTAACAAATTTACCGGTTGCTACATCAATTGGTAACTGACCGGAAATAAATAAGTTATTCCCGGCTAAAATAGCTTGGTTGTAAGGTCCCACAGCTGCAGGTGCATTTTTAGTTGCAATTACTTTTTTCATCATTTTCTCCTTTATTCTTTTCATGATAATTGTAATTAGTAATCTTATTTACATAGAAAAATATCAATTCTTCCAATTCGGATTCAAATTTCACAGTCTCAAATTCGTCGGGTAAATCTTTTACAAATTCTTCAGCAAAAGCCAATGCTTTTTTGTATTGTTCTTGGTAATCATCAGGTTGAGAATGAACGTATTTATCTGCAGAATATGCTTCATCAATATTTAAAACAAAAGGTAATTTTTCATGAGAGCCGATTTTTTTCCATTCACCGGTTTTCATATCAAAATTGTAAAGAGGAATGAATCTATGACCATATTTAGCTATAAATTTTATAGCTTTAACAATATAATCAAATTCTATTTCATCCAGAATATAGTGTAAATTCAAGCGTACCCAGCCCGGTTTTATTCCATGATATCCGGCGTTGGTAATCATACATCGATAAAAATCTGAGAACTCTTGCTCAATTTCCATAAGATGGTGTCCATAAGGACCTGCACAAGAACATCCTGCTCTTGTTTGAATTCCAAAAAGATCATTTAACAATCTTGTTACTAATTTTGGATGAATTATTTTATCTTTGTGTTTTATATTAAACGGAATAATGGGAATTTTCTTCTCAAAATCTTGGGGTCCGTAAAAATCGATATTTGTAACATCAGTAAATTCTTTTCTAAACCTTTTATAATAATACT
>JAMOPB010000279.1 GCA_027064945.1 Candidatus Cloacimonadota bacterium | reverse complement strand
TCGAAAGTAGTGTTAACAATTAACTGACCATCTTTAGCTGTAACTTGATATGTTTGTGTGTCGGCAGCTTTAAAGTTACCTCTATCAGAAATTTTGAATATATAGAATGCTTTTGAACTAAAGATTTTCATTTCTTCAAGGTCACCAGCTAACGCACCGCTAGCTGTGTCATCAGCAATTAAAATTTGTCCATTATCAACTTTAACGATAGCATAAGCATCATTTCCACTTGCATCAACGTAGTGAAATCTTGCCTGAGTTACTGCTTCATTTTGAGGTGCATCGACATATTCGATTGTTATATCACCATCTTCGAATATGATATATGCAGCTTTACCTGCTACTGCATCCCAGAACAATACAGGATCAAGATCTTTTGGTCCTAGATATTCAGTTAGCTTGTCGTTAACATCAACAAGTGCTGCTCTAACATAATTTGAAATAGTTTCAAATCTATCTTCGATATTTAATGACATTGCATCGTAAATATCTTTGATAGTTGATCCATCATCTGGATCTATATCAACTAGTGCAAATGGAATCACATCTTGCTCAATTTGCACAAGTGAACCATTGCTCTGTCTCTCATATACAGTTGCGGCTAAAAAGTTAAATTGATAGTTTGGAATACCATTTTCATCTGCGTAGAATCTTGTATACTCTTCAAGAGGCTGAAATCTGATTTCGATATCATTATAACCAGAACCTCTACCGGTTCCATAATATACTAGTGATTCATCACCTGCATCAGCAATTAATCCATTTGGATCAGTGTAATTTAGTAAACTAGTTTCTTGAACATTTGTATCAGAAAATTGTTCAATTTTATTTGCATATGCAGCATCGCTAGGCATTAATCTTTTACCTAGAAAACTTTGTGTATATTGAGAAGCACCTTTAATAAAAATCTGTGCCATCCCATATTTTCTAGGGTTTGCTGCACCAAATTTACTTTCATACTCTTCCCAAGTTGCCCAATTAACAAAATCTTCATCACCATATTTACTGAAAAACGGCACTAAAACTGTTCTTCCGCTACTTAAAATAGGTTGCAAATATGATTTATCTTCAATTGTAACAACAACTGAAGGAATATTAGGAACATTTGCCATTATTAAATCCTTTATAAATTATTTTCAATTCAAATAATATTCAACGCTAAAAAAAGCATCGAGGTTCAGACTTTAGTTTTCAATTTTTTTAATTGCGAAAAAAACAAACAAAGAGGCGTAGCTTCGCCTCTTTATACTAAAATGTACCATTCAATTTTTAATTGATCTGTATCTTCGATGAATTTCGACGCAGTCGTGAAGTGTGCAAATAATCTTTTATTTACCGTACCGTCACCATTAACAACAATATCACCATTATCATCATATTCGACTGCCCAGAGAGCTGCTTCATTGAATTCAAATGGTTTTTGGTTTGTCATTTCATCTTCTCTAATAAACATGGTAAACTTGACTACAGTATAAGCACTTACGTCAACAGTTCCGCTATCTGTTTCTACTTCATGTATCTCTGGTTCGAATGTGATACCTGCACCTAGGCTTGCGTCCGCTGAAATATATTTTAAATAACCATTATCCACATATGTAATACCATCTGCACTATTACCTGATGAAATTTTTAACGGGTCATATAAATCTGTGTCATTTGCATATGGACCATTTTTAACGGTTAAGTTACCACTTCCATCATCTGAAGCACCACCTTTACCGATACCAAAATATCTAATCTCGTATTTAGATAAATTAGCTGCAGCTGGTGAGTCTATATTAAGCATTTTAGAAGCTAAAAATTCGCGCCCGGTTAAAACAACTAGGTTCTCGCCTCTTCTTTCTCCCTTGCTATTTTCTACTACTACGAATCCTTTTACAGGTTTATTATTTGAGGTTCCGAATCTATCAAAAGGCGATAAAATCTTTTTATCAAAATGAACAATATTCATGTTTTACTTCCTTTATTTTATTCAATTGTAATTACTACGTTGTCTAATATATCGGTGTTATCATCTTGATAAATACGTGTATGAATGATTTGAGAATCATCAATATCATATATATCAGAATAATTCGCAACTAAATACATTTTTTGATAATCTTCGTAATTACTATTTAAAGAATCTTGCTCTTTTGAATTTACAATAATATGAGCCGTATCTAAAATATCAAATATTAAATCCTTTTGATACCGTTCAAAAGTCATTATTTGATTATCTCTTGGATCTATTAAAGAGCTTTTGTGTAATTGGGTAAAGGTAGATAATTTATCATCAGTATATAACCTAAAGAAATCATTTCTGATTTTAAATTTTTTGGCTTCGTCGAAAAAGAATTGAGTATATATAGGTAAAAAATATTTTTTAAATTTGTATATCATATTTTTCACTTGTCTATTAAAACTAGTAACCATATTCAAGGCAACGAACATAAATAAATAACGTAAAGTATTTCGAACGTATTGGTCCAATATCGTTGAATTTGGCAAAGTGTTGAGATACTGATCGTAATATAACATCGTAATGTTTAAATTATAAACGAATTCGCTATCTTCTGTTAAACTATCAATTGCTGAAACTAATTCATTATCGATTGCGTATACGTGAGTATGTATTTCATCATAAGTACGTGGTTGTGTTTGTATACGATATTTGTTTAATATAAACGAACTGGTCCTAATAAAATATGCTAAACCGTCCCGGCTATCATAATTAAAAGATAACAATTCAGTTAAAAGGTGTTCAGCATTCTGAATATCGTCAGGATCTGTGATAAATAATGACCACATTTCTAAGCCTGATTCGTTCAACTCAAAAGACGGATATTTAACTTTTAAATAATGTAAATAATAAAATCTAAGTACATCTAAAAATTGTTCTAAATTTAAATCATAAGCGGTACCGTTTACAAAAAACTGCACTGTATTATTACGATGTATAGATATCGAATATGCATGTAATAATGCTATAGGCTGCTGCATTTTTTTATCAACATATGCATACATTTCTAAAGAAATATATATAACTATAGTATCATAATTATTTTCAAAAACATTAGCAAAATAATCCGCTTTATGTACAATATGTCCTGGAGTTATAAATTCATCTTCAACTGAATCTTTTATTTCTCCAGTTTCTACATTTTCTAAAATGTATTTATTGTCGGTTTTATTATAAATTACTCTATAAATATTTGAAGCTAAACCATAATATTCAAAAATTCTTCTTAAATTTTTAATTAATTCAAAAGAACCTTGTTTATAAAAATATTCATTAATTTTCATAAAAAGAATTCTAATTAATTCAACAACGTCTTCTTCTAGTAATCCGTATCCGAGAGCCATTTTAATCATAAAAGGATTGATAGTTTCTAATTGTTCGAGCAAAGAAATTATGTTATCGGTATTATCTTTATAAAGTCTGATCAAATATTCTGTCAAAAACTCCTTTAAACTGTCTTGTTGCTCACCAGGTAATTCATTAAACATTGCAGCATTCAAAAAATTCTCAACAAAATTCTCTATCTTGCTACTAGTAACTTCTAACATGTTATTTCCTTAAGTTTCAAAAGTTTCAAAAAAACATTTTGTGTTTGCTCATCCCGGTCTGCATTTTCGCAACTATCATCGCAAGAAGTTAAAGGTAATTTTAACTGTGTAACAGAACCTAGTTTGCTGCATTGTTTTAATTCTGTAATTAAATTATTGAACTCAGCAATTATATAACGTTCTTTCTTAAAATCAAAATACGAATTAACTTCTCTGCTGAATTCCTCGATATTATCAAGCAAAGGCTGGTATTCTCTCATCCAATATTCAAAATCATATAATTTATAATTAAATTGATTTAAAAGTTCGTGAGAAAGAAAATTTAAATTGTCATACAGAGTCTCTGCTGCGATTGGCGCTGTTTCAAAGTCACATTCAAAAAGTTTTAAAGGTTCTTCTATTGTTCTATGAAAACGAACATCATTTATTTTGTAAATTGTCAAAGAACTATCATCATAAAACATTAACATATCATTAGGCTTAGGGGTTTTTATGAATTTGATCGTTGCTGTAAATGATTGGCTAGTTTCTGTGTTTCCGTGAGCTGAAAATTGCGTTATAGCTGGCGCATTTTGAAATAAAGGGATGTTTTCATAGACACGCCATTTGAGTTGAGTTAATTTGGAGCTCCAATTTTGTAAAGCACCGCCAACAGAATCCCAGTTACTTTCTTCAAGATCCAGCATAATCAGTCTGGCGTTTACAGAAAAACTATCATTCCAATGAGAATATTTATTAAAAAGATTATTATATTCTTGCCATAATTGTTGTTTATATCGGCTATAATCAAACATATAAACCCCTTATTGAACAGTAATTGTATATTGTGTATTGTTAATTGTTATTATAATACGATATTTAACTATCCCGTATTCGATATTTTCTTCAGCTTTTACTTCAACATAGAAATCTAGATCCAAAATATTATTTAAGATAAAATAATTTTTTAATAAATATGTTACACCGTCCATCTCAGCCTGTAGCATCTCTTCAACTTGATATACTGATAAATCATGAAGATATTCTTTTATTTTTGTACCATACCACGGCATAAAAATAATTGATCCGTACGGAGTAGAAATATAACGTCTATATACGGTTATAATAAATTCTTCAACATTTGTTTCTAATAAATTGATATCATTTGGCAATGTGTCCATGAACACGCTAGGCACTTGTATCGATATTTGATATTCTGTTTTATAAACAGTAACTAATATATTATCCACTTCGATATTATATCTAAAAAAATAATCTATCATTGTAATTTCATCAATCTCATCGATAGGCTGTAAATCTATTCTATCTGTGAAAGGCAGTTTGGAATGATCTAAACTTTCGATACCTTGGTTGTTAAGTTTTATTATTCCGCTATTACGGAACATTTGTAAAGCAATTTTATATTTTAAATTATTATCGAAATCATCGAAATACACATAACCTACTTCTTTTGCTTTCGCAATAACTGTCAACGGAAGTAAATTAACCAGCGTGCTGTTTGTAGTTATCTCAGAATAGGTAATTTTGATATTATAATCTTGGATATTAATTAAAGCCACAGGTGCTCCTTTAAAATATAGACATTAGTTGCTGGTTATTGGGTGATGGTGATTTTGATATGTTTGGTGCAGTTCAACGAGGACACAGGTCCGGTATATCTGTATCGACTTTGTTGATTTAAAAAGAGTTTTATAAAGATATTAAATAAAAAAAGGAGGCGAATTATGGCAAAAATTAAACGAACTTTATATAACACATCGAAACCATCATGTAATGCTTTTAAAAAAAGACATTTATAAATGGGTTTTGATGAAAAGACAATGATGTCACGAGAAAAATTTAATAAATTAATTTTACAACCTTGTGTATATTGCGGTTTTCAGCCTGACGGTCAAACAAGTTGGAATTCAGTTGATAGAATTGATTCATGGAAAGGATATGAAGACGATAATGTAGTTCCTGCTTGTAAACATTGCAATTATACGAAAGGCAGTTTAGATGTAAAGCAATTGAGAGAATATTTCAAACGTGTTTATGAATACATTAACAAGGTCGGGATAGAAAACTGGCCGCCATACGAAAACAAAAAAAGCAAAAACTAGGAGCCGGAGCTCCTAGTTTTCTAAAGTTTTTTACTAGCTATTAAGCTAAGAAACCTTGATAGTTTTCGATTTTAACAACACCGACGCTGTTAGATCTTAGAAGTTCGCAGCTGTATCTGCTTTCTACAAATAATCTTTTTCTAGCATTAGTAGTTTCTTCAACGATTACAAGTGGTTTATACACAGCTGTTAACAGTGTAGCGTCACCTGCGTTGCTACCTTTTTTCCACATATATAGAGTATTATTGTCAAGAGCGTTGCTTCCAATGATTTTCATTTTAGCGAATTCAGCAATACCGAAACCAGCTTGACCGAACTCACCTTTACCATCAGGTAGATTGATAGCGAAATCTTGAATAGATTTTAGAAGAGCAGCCATATCAGTACCAGTTGCAATTATATCAGCCCATCTTCTTGTAAGTCTATAAATTCTTTCTCTAACAATCATAATTTTAGGAACGATTGAACTTAGTACAGCTCTTGGATTTTCATAATAAACACTTGGTAAGTTTGCGAAATCAAGAGTAGCACTTAGACCTGCAGCTACTGCATTTTGTTCTTCAGCTCTTAAAATGTCTGCGATGTCGTAATCTCTGTTAAGTTCGATTTGTAATTTAACCATGTCAGTTAATTGTGCTAGGATATCTACATTATATAGTGATTTCCAATCTTGAATAACTTCAACGATATTTTCAATTTCGAATTTTTCTGCGTTATCAGCATTGATGTCTACAGCAGTGTTAAGAGGTTCAACTTTTACAATTGCTTTGTTAATACCGTTACCTACAACTCTTACTTTAATAGTTGCTTCGTTAGTTTCAAATGTAGAAGTTGAAGCGTTTTCAACAATTACGTTACTCCAGGTAACATCACCGCTAGCAGCATCAATTGTACCTGTAGCTCTAAATTTAACTTCTACACCATCAGCTGCTGTAATAGTGTAATCAACTTTAAAATGTCCTCTTGCATCAACTGCAGCATATACTACGTTGTCGTGTTCGATAGTGTTACCACCGTTGTCGGTTTCAGTAACTTTAATACCAGTAAGCATTAAACCACGTTTAGAAATTCTGAAATCATCTTTAGTGATTCCAAGTACAGTATAAATGTTGAAATATTGATTAGCTTGAGTAATTTCTTTGATTCCTGGTCTTACAGCTTCCATAGCTGTTGGGAATTTTACTTCGTTTACAGAACCATCAACATCAATAATTTTTGCTACCCACTCTAGTACTGGAACAGTTGAAGTAGGTGCTTTCATATTGTAAATCACAGTACCATCGTTGCTAAGTGTCGGAGAACTATAAACCATAGTAACCATAGGTAAACTAGCAACTGAGAACGCAATTGCTTCCGGAGAAGTTAATGTTGAGTTAGCATCTTCTAAAAGAACTTCTCTTTGTCTATCAAGAAGTTCACCCATACCTTCAGCATTATCAAGTCCCTCAAGGATTGCTTCTTTAAAGTTTTTATATTCGATTTCATCAACTATAATAGATTTCATTCCTTCGATTGATTCGAAAAGAGGTGCGTTATTTTCTACAAATGATTTGTAGTTTGCGAAAATATTAGCCATATTTCATCCCTTTTAATTTAATTTTAGATTTTTAAGAAAATTTTATTCAGTCTTTCGTTAGATAGCGCTTGTTCTACTATCATCTCTGTCAACTCTTCGTATGTGCCTTTCATGCAAATGCCTGCCGCACATACACTATCATCTTCGTTGTTAACATTTTCCGTAATAACTTCACCCTCGGATGATGTTTCCATTTCTTGAATTACTTCAAATTCTTTTAGTGCAGCAGCTAAATCACTGCTTTCATTAAGAATTTCTGTAACAATTGCACTTGAATGAGATGGTGTGCTAACAACATCATATGTAATAGGGTTAAGTGCAGTCACTAATAATGTACCATCAGGTTGCCCTTCAACAGAACCAACAGCGCGTAAACTGAAACCAATTTGTGCACCATCTTTAACCAAAGATCTTAAAATTCTACCATTAGGAGTGTCTAATGCTTCAAATGTACCTGTAACGGTGCTTCCATCAAATTGTATATCAGTTATCAAAGCGCATGCTTCTTTCAATTTAACAGCCACAGCTCTTTTTTTAAGAACAGCTGGATCACTTGTTTCCGGTAATGGGTGATCAAGTTCTGAATACAGATTTCTAGCCTGTGCTTTAGGCGCAAGCTTCTCTACAACTTGTGCCAAAACTTCAGCTGGGTATACCCTGTTATTAAAATTTTTTTCATTTGCAGTTTGCAAAATAGCTTTGAATATTAATTTAGGAGAACCGTTGGCTTCATATCCTTCCTCTAATATTTGAATATTAGAAGCCGGAGTAACAAAAGCCTGCTCCATTATTAATTGAACAGATTTTTTCATTGTCAAATTCCTTTAGGAAATATTATGCATATACGGACTTTAGTTCTTTCATTAAAATTAAAGGAAAAATTAAGATTTACTCAATAAATAAATCTTAATGTTATTCCACTGGCTCTGATTCCGCACCAATCATACTGCTTGTATTGTTTAAAATCGCATTAAAAGAGAAGTTTTTAATAATTTCCTTTGCTTCTTCTATAATATACTCACGCGATTCATTTATAGTTTTAGTTTTTTTGCCCTTCAATTTATTTCTTAAAGCATGAACCGCCGCAAGACCTGCAAGACCTGCACCAATTATCAATGCTTTATCCGCTAAATGACTTTGCAAACCAGATGTATGCGAACCAGTTGTATAATGGTTGGGATAATGATGCGTTAGACTTGAATGATGATTTCTGAAACCTGCAATTCTTTTTAATTCGTCATTTGTTAAAGGCTCAAGTTTTTTAAATTTGTGATCAGTATCTATAAGAATAGGGTTTTCTTTTTTTAATGTTTCATAATTTATTTCGTGCATTTTTTATCCTTTAATTTCAATTTTTTTATAATTGATTTTAGCAATTTCGTCTACAGGAATTCCGTATTCTCGCAATCTGTTTTCTGTAGTTGCGTCCATAGCCTCAGCGGTTTTTAGTTTGCGAGCCGCTTTCATTGAGTTTAAAAATTTATTAACTATATCATCAAACGATTTAATTGTTTGAGGAAAACTTTTAATGGTATAATCTGTTACAGAGTAATTGGTTTTTAATTGTACAGTACTTGCGTTTTTTTTGATGA
>JAMOPB010000278.1 GCA_027064945.1 Candidatus Cloacimonadota bacterium | reverse complement strand
AGAATCTAAACTAATTTGATTGTATTGAGCTCCATTATTGCCATTATAAAGGACAATCTCAAAATCAGCCAAATCGTCACCAGGTGCCATTTCGAAGACTACTTCGATAAATTCATTTGTATCAGTACTAGCATTGTCATAATGGAATTCATTAATCCAAATGTTTTGTGCTGATAAACTTAATAAAATAACAGAAAATAAAATTGTTAAAATTTTGCCTTTCATTTTTTCCTCCAAATAAAAACAGGTTCCTTTTAGAAACCTGTCTTGTATATTTTATTATTTAACTACCACTCTTTTAATTCTAATTCATCCAAGATCGGAGCAAGTTTTCCTGTAGCGATACGTTGATAAGCTTTCACATTTTCTTGGAATCTATACCAATGAGATTTCTTATAATCATTTTTGAAAGTAAGTTTATCTTTGATAGGATCAAATTCAAATTCTGTATCATCCAAAAATTTTACATCTTGTTCAACAGCATCTTTGAACCATCTTTTTTTGTCATATTCGGAATTAGCATCATGTTCCGCTAATAATTCTTTAAGTTTTTCAATGCGTTCTGCTTTTTGTTTAGGATACAGATCCAATTGTGTTTCATCGATAGAATCTTCTATAATTTCGGAAATCTTACCTTTAATTTTAGACCATTTTTTTTCAAAAGAAGTAATCATAATAAAATTACTATATAAACTTTTTGCTGCGATCAAAATTCTTTCACGATTATCAATTGTAGCATTATCGCTTATCAAACGCGGATCATGCCAAATAAGATTTGGAATATCCGGTTTATTAAGAGCATCTGCATGCCCAATATTGGGAATTAGTTTTTCCCAGACTCCATTCATGGAATTTATCTCATCATAAGTTCCCACAAAATTTTGATGTGAAACAGTATCGGAAAGCATGTGAGCAGCTATACCCAAAATATATAAATCTGCAGATTTTGTAGCTTCATAAAATATTTCATTTGCATGAGTGCTTAGTGGGGTCGTCATAAGCATATGCATTTTGCCGTCTCGCCTTTTTGTTTTGTATCCGGTAGGCACACCAGGTAGAAAATGATATAATAAATATATGCGCATTAATTCACGCTTGGGTTTAAAAATGTTTTTTGTTTGGCTGATAAAATTACTATAAGTATCTCCTTCCGGTGTTTCGATCTCAAAAATACTATTATTATCATCTACATATTGAGATGAGTAAGCAATTACTTCTGCTTCGTCAGAATCGAATCCGGCTTCAAGAGCCAAATATTTGGTCAAATAATAATGAAATTCTAAATTCATCATGTCTCCTAAGTTTTATTAAAATATCACATATGTGTAATGTATTGAATTTGTAAAACTTCGTGATAATGTCAATTAATTAATATAATTAGATAATAATTTTAAAATTGCATCAGTTTATATTTTTGAATATTAGACACAAAAAAGAGGTCTTGCTTAGGAAAACAAAACCTCTTTTGATTTTTTTTACTCTTTATTTAATTGGATCTAATCATAAATGAATATATTATTTATTCTCAGCAATTAATTCAGGATACAGTGGAAATTTTGAACAAAAAGTGCGAACTTCATTTTTAATTTCAGCTAATTTTTCTTCATTTTCCACATTATCACGAACTCGCTTAATAAATTCAGCAATCTGAACCATATCAGCTTCTTTCATACCACGAGTTGTAACAGCCGGAGTTCCCAAACGAATTCCTGATGCTACAAATGGAGGGCGAGTATCAAATGGAACAGTGTTTTTATTTGCAGTAATTCCTGCTTTATCCAAAGCACCTTCCATTTTCTTGCCACTAGGATTTCCTGATTCTTTAGTTCCTAAATTTAAAAGCATTAGATGGTTATCTGTTCCACCTGAAACAAGCTCAAATCCACGTTCCATCAAAGCTTCTGCCAAAGCGGCAGCATTTGCTACAACCTGTTTTTGGTACTCTTTAAATTCCTCTGATAAAGCTTCTTTGAAAGCAACAGCTTTAGCAGCAATGATGTGCATAAGCGGTCCACCTTGAATTCCCGGAAAAACTTCACGATCGATATCTTTTGCATATTCTTCT
>JAMOPB010000277.1 GCA_027064945.1 Candidatus Cloacimonadota bacterium | reverse complement strand
TCTTATTGGCTAATTTCAACTTAGTGCATCCTGCATCAGACGGTGGATTTTCTTCTTCTGAAGAGATAAAACATTTTTATCGCAAGATATTAAATTTAGCTCAGGAAGATTATCATTATCCTATTTCTTTACATCCTTGGAAAAACGCAAAATCTTCTTCATTCTCCATTTCGTTCAATGATGATGGTTCTAATGATGATTACAAGCGCATTATCAATTTTCTGAAAACTAATAATTTGAAGTCCAACTTCTTTATCTCAAATAAAATATCAGACGAAAGATTAGCTCTTTTAAGAAAATCACCCAACATAAATCTGGGATTATATTCATTTTCTAAACCTGATTTTAGAAAGCTATCATATTCCCAAACTTGTTATGAATTACAACAAAATCGAGCTATTTCCCCTGATGCTAAAGGATTTCGTTTCCCATTTACAAATAATAGTTTTTATGGAATGTTAGCTTTGGAAGAGGAAAATTTACTTTTCGACAGCTCAATTGGAATAGATCACTTAGAATTTTATCGCGGTTCAATTTTTCCCTACAATCTGCCTATTTTTTCAAACGGATATTATAAAAATTTAGATCTTTTAGAAATCTCTCAGATACTACGCGATGACTGGTATTTTTTTAATAAAATATTATCTGATAAACCTTATGATGTTGAACAGCAAAAAAATGATGCTCGGAAATTTTCTGCTTATCTTCAAAGTCTCTGGAAAAGAGCTATCTTACCCAATGGCGGTATGATGATAATTTCTGCTCATCCCCTTTATTCCGGCTATAGTGAACACACTCTGAAACCTCTTAAAGATATGCTGGAGTTAGCCAAGAAAAGCGATAGTTGGATTTGTTCGATTGATGAGATCGCTATTTATTGGAACAAATTATTGGATCTTGATTTGAATGTACAAGAAACAAACAATCGAGTTTCAATCACTATACATTCAAATGAAAACATTGAAGGCTTGACTCTATTATTACCACAAAAACCTAATAAACTAAAATATACCGGCAAATATAGAATTGAAACAAAAAATGACAAAGTTTTCTTAATTTTAACAAATGCAGTTAATGGAGAAAAAATTACATTATATTTCTAATTCAATTTTGCCAATTACGTAAATATCTGATTGTTCCGCAAAAAATAGCTGCGGAACAATCCTAATTATTATAGCATTTTCTTTAATTCTTCTAAAAAATCATCTATATCTTCTTCGGTGGTATCGAATGAGCACATCCATCTAACTTGACTTTTCTCTTCATCCCACATATAGAAAAAGAATTCTTCCTGGAGAGGTTCAATAATTTCGCGTGGAATTTGCACAAACACACCATTCGCTTGCGGTGGATATACCAATTTCACCTGTTCAATTGAGCTGATTCTATCAGCTAAGATTTTTGCCATATTATTTGCATGCTTTGCATTTTTCAACCATAGATCATCTTCCAACATAGCAGTAAATTGTGCACTCATATAACGCATTTTTGAACCTAATTGCATCGCTTGTTTGCGATAATATTTCATGTTCTTAGATAAATTTTCATTAAAGAAAATCACCGCTTCCGCATTCATTGCACCATTTTTTGTCAGTCCGAATGAAAGCACATCAATTCCTACATCCGTAGTAATTTCTCGTAAACTTACATTTAGTGCTGCTGCTGCATTCGATAATCTGGCACCATCCATATGAACTAATAGATCTTTGCTGTGTGCAAAATCTGTGATCTTCTGCAGTTCTTCGATTGTATAAACTGTGCCAAGCTCTGTAACTTGGGTGATAGAAACCATTTTTACCTGAACATGATGTTCATCACCACGTCCATGCAATAATTTATCGATTGATTCTACTGTAAGCTTACCATCTTGTGTAGGAACAGAGAGCAATTTGTTTCCGCAATAATGATCCGGAGCGCCGCATTCATCGACGTTTATATGTGCTGTTTCTGCACAAATAACAGCTTGGAAAGGAAAGAGAGAATTTGCAATAGCTAATGTATTTGCTCCGGTTCCATTAAACACAAAATATATATCAATTCCATCTCCAAAATGTTTTCGTAAAACA
>JAMOPB010000276.1 GCA_027064945.1 Candidatus Cloacimonadota bacterium | reverse complement strand
GCCGATTTGTCAAGATACCGGCGTTGTTGTAATCTTTGCCGAGATTGGACAAGATCTTCATCTGGTAGGTGGTGATTTTTACGCCGCATTAAATGAAGGTGTACGCCAAGGATATAAAGATGGCTATTTAAGAAAATCAATTGTCGCTGATCCGGTAATCAATCGGATTAACACAAATGACAACACTCCTGCAATCATCCACACAACTATTGTTCCGGGCGATAAATTAAAATTAACAATTGCTCCCAAAGGCGGTGGAAGCGAAAATATGAGCGAAATTAAGATGATGAAGGCTGCCGATGGACTTGATGGTGTAATAGATTTTGTGGTTGACCGAGTAAAACGTTCGGGCGGAAATCCTTGTCCGCCAATAATAGTGGGAGTTGGATTAGGTGGGAATTTTGAACAATCGGCAATTTTAGCAAAACGTGCATTATTAAGAGATCTGAATCAGCCAAATCCGGATAAAAAATGGGGAAAGATAGAACAGGATATCTTGGAGAGAATCAACAATTTAGGAATTGGACCGCAAGGTTTGGGAGGCAATACCACAGCATTAGCGGTTCATATTTTACATCAGCCTTGCCACATAGCAAGCATGCCTGTTGCTGTAAATATCCAATGTCATGTTTCACGTCATAAAAGTATCACAATCTGATCTTTTGAGGTTAATAATGAAAAAAATAAATATTCCGATAACAACTAAAGAATTAGAAGATTTAAAAATCGGTGAAAAAATCTTGGTAAGTGGAACAATATATACAGCTAGAGACGCAGCACATAAGCGTCTGGTTGCATTATTGGAACAGGGCAAAGAATTACCTTTCCCAATCCAAAACTCAGCAATTTATTATGTTGGACCAGCACCCACGCCACCGGGAAAAATTATCGGTTCAGCCGGACCTACAACAAGTTATCGTATGGATCCTTTTGCAACAAAACTTATGCAAAACGGACTAAAAGTGATGATTGGAAAGGGACCACGCAATAAGGAAGTTCGCGATGCAATGCAAAAATATAGTGCAGTTTATTTAGTAGCAATAGGCGGTGCTGCTGTTGTTATGGCAAAAGCTGTGAAAAAAGCTACAATAATTGCTTATGAAGATCTTGGAACTGAAGCAATTCATCGTCTTGAAGTAGAAAATCTTCCATGCTTTGTGGCTAATGATATTTTCGGAAATGACATTTTCGAAACAGGTGTGAATAAATATAAAAAATAAAATATCTATGAGGTTATAGTGAAACAAATTAACTTAGATTTATCGAATTTAGATCAAGTCTTCCCCGATGATTTTAGCAGTGAACAAATTGCAACTGCAAAAACCGAATTTTTAAAATTACTTTCTGTTGAAGCTCACAAGTTTTATAAAGGAAAAATCCAAACTGTTCCAAAAGCCGGAGTTTTTGGATTTAACTGGTTCAATGTCTGGTACACACCCGGTGTTTCAAAAGTTTCTACCGATATAAGAGATAATAATAATTCCAGCTTTGAACTTTCCAATCGAGGAAATCTGGTTGGAGTAGTCAGCGATTCCACTCGTGTTCTAGGTGATGGAAATTGCACTCCGCCGGGTGGTTTAGGAGTAATGGAAGGAAAAGCCTTTCTTATGAAATATCTTGGTGGCGTAGATGCTACGGCTCTTTGCATAGATAGCAGAGATAATGATGGCAATAATGATCCTAAAAAAATAATTGAATTTGTGAAAATGGTCGCTCCCAGCTTCGGAGCAATCAATTTGGAAGATATTTCCCAACCGAATTGCTTTGAAGTTTTAGACACTCTTCGTGAAGAATGCGATATTCCCGTATGGCACGATGACGCACAAGGCACTGCCTGCGTAACTTTGGCAGGTGTAATCAATGCTTTAAAATTAGCAGAAAAAGATCTTTCAAAAGCCAAATTTGTTTTAATGGGAGCTGGCGCTTCCAATACAACAATCGCTCGACTTATCATTACAGCCGGAGGTAATCCTAAGAATATCGTTATGTTCGATTCTCGTGGCGGATTGCATAAGAACCGAGCAGATATTGAAGCAGATAAACGATTCTATCGGAAATGGGAATTATGCGAA
>JAMOPB010000275.1 GCA_027064945.1 Candidatus Cloacimonadota bacterium | reverse complement strand
CCTGAACAATTTGAGCAGGTGTAAATTTATTTATTTGATAATATTCTTGATTAATATCTTTTGGTTCTCCGGATGGCAAGAGTTTATAATCGAGTTCAATTATTTCTTCCTGATATGAGAGGTTTTTTATTTTGTAGTTTCCTGTATTGGGAAGTGAAACCAACTGCGTGTAAGTTGGGAGTAAAGCTTGCCCGACAATCCCACTCATTTCTGCATTTTCATCGGATAATACAATAAATTTTTCATCTAATTGTTCTACTACTTCCTGTGTAACTTGTGGATTTGCTTCAACTTTAATCTGCCCTCTATCTTTTTCTAATGAAAAATCTGCTTGAATTGCAATGGCCAAAGTCAAAAAACAAAATATCAAAAATCCTAATCTCAAATTTTTCTTTTCCATACTAACCTCTTATTTTTTTGGTTTATTTAGATAATGCACGTTGCGTTCCAGTGAATTTGTAAATAAAACAATACAAAGCAATTACTGCATCACAAGTAATATCACGAATTTATCTTATTAATTCTTCTATCTTTGATGTAAACTTCATTATTATATAATCATACTAAATTTACAGCTATTATTAAGTTCCTAATCATAAATTGATTAGCAGATTTAATTATTTCTTTTCCTTCTAATATTATTTTTATTTTTTGCAGATTTATTTTTACTGATACTATTATTAACAAACTTACCTGATAAAAATGTTTCTTTTAAATCCAATCTTCCGGCCATTTTCAAAGCTTCAATAATTAATTTTCTGTTATTGGGTTCAAACCATTGCACTAAAGCTTTTTGTAATCTTATCTCACGTCCTTTGGGAACATAAATTTTCTCACCTTCCAACGTAGTACCTGTAACATAAGCTAAAGTAGATTCTGTCATTGGAGTGGGAGTAAATTCTTGAATTTGTTTTAATCGAATATTATTTCGTTTTAGATAGAGAGCAAGTTCTATTGCTGCATTCATATCAGTTCCCGGATGGCCAACAATCATATATGGAACAATTGTTTGATTTTTATGAACTCTTTTTGTCGCAGTTGCATATTTTTTCCCAAACTTTTTATACAATTCAAAACTTGGTTTATTCATAACTTGCAGCGTTTTATCATCAATATGCTCAGGAGCTAATTTCAATAATCCGCTGGTATGTCTTTCTGCCAAAACCTTTATGTACTTATCTTCATTTAAAGCTAAATCAAAACGTACACCGGATCCGATAAAAAGATTTTTCACGCCGTCAACTTTTCTGCAATTTTCTAATAAATCTAATATTTTCTTATGAGAATGAGCTAGATTTTTACAAATATCAGGATAAAGACAAGATCTTCGCAAACAAGTTGTACTAATTCCTGCTTTGCAATACATACCATACATATTAGCAGAAGGACCTCCAACATCGGAGATTGTGCCATGAAATCCTTCACTTCCGGTAATCTCGGAAATTTCATTTACAATAGATTCTTGTGAACGAGAACTGATTGTTTTTCCTTGATGATAGCCAATTGCACAAAATGAGCAACCACCAAAGCAACCACGATGAGATGTGACAGAATTTAGAATTTGATCATAAGCAGTAAGCTTTTTGTTTTTATATTTCGGATGCGGAACTCGTTCAAAAGGCAAAGCATAAACTTCGTCCATCTCTTTAGAATTCAATGGAAGTGACGGTGGATTATGAATTAAATAACGCCCCGCAAATTCTTGGCAAATTTTACTTTCTCTAAACCTTCTTTCAAATATTTGACCGGCTAATAAAAATTCGTCATTGCTAAAGCCTTTGTGATAAGCCGGCATTTCGCAATCACATTCTTTATTTTTGCTAATATAAACTGTTCCACGAATATTCGTTAATTCTGATATTTTCTTTTCGGAAGCAAGCTGATGGGCAATTTCTAATATTGTTCTTTCGCCCATTCCATAAACTAAAAGATCGGCTTTACTATCAAACAAAATGGAGTTACGTAATTTATCCGAATAATAATCATAATGCGGAAGACGACGCATACTCGCTTCCATCCCGCCTAATATAATAGGAACATCATGAAAAACTTCTTTTAATTTTTGAGTATAAATA
>JAMOPB010000274.1 GCA_027064945.1 Candidatus Cloacimonadota bacterium | reverse complement strand
ATGATTAAAGATTATCATAATAAAATTCATAAAAAATATGTTACTACCGAAGAATTTGCGGAATTTTGCAAATTGCTTGATGAGGGTCATTCTTCAAAAATAATTTCCGGTATGTTAGTAGCTTATGGATATTCAAAAGAACAAAAAAAAGAAGAAAATGGAGGAGAAAATGAAGAAAATTAATTCAATCTCAGTTAGTGGAAGAATCACTTTAAATATGCACTCATTAAATAATGAAGGAAATGAAGGTAATCAAGTTCTTACCAGACAAGTAACTATCATTGATAAAAATGGTAATCCCGCAACTGTAACAGCAATAAGTGGTGATATGATGAAACATATTATGGCAGAACATTTTTGGAATATTGCTAAAGAAGAAAATTTACCTCTTTCTGACACATCAAAAGTCTTTAATGCCAACAGAATTCTCAGTAAAGATTTAATTTCCAACAAATATAAAAAAGACGATTTAAAAAAACAAGATATTGCTTCTGAAGCTGTAATTAAAACTTGTTCATTATCTGATATTGCAGGAGCAATGATAACAGATATTGGTAATTTTTCCAGAAAATCTGTTGCCGAATTCGGCTGGATGGTTGCACTTCCTGGAGCAAATGAAACGGACAACTATTTTCATGCAAAATTTGTTGCGAATGCTTCTTCAACAGAAAAAACAGAATCAAATGAAGGGCAAAATATTTTCCATCGTCCTGCAAACTCAGGAATCTATGCTTATGTTGCCAATTTAGAAATTGGAAGACTTGGATATAATGATGTTTCAAAAGTATATTCAATTAGTTCAGAAGAAAGAAAGAAGCGTTATGATGCTTTGCTAAAATCTTTCTTATATTCTTTATTAAAACCAACCGGAGCAATGAGAAACACACAAAATCCTCATATTGCTGATTTTGAAGGAGTTATTTCTTATTCAACCTCATCTTGTCCCGCTCCAACTGTTTCTGGTTTGAAAGATGATTATTGTGAAGAAATCATAAAAACAACAAGTGTTCTCAATGAGTTCACAAACAATAGCATCACAACTAAAGAATTCAAATCAATTTCCGAATTTACAGAAATTGTAAAAGAGCTTATCCAAAACAGTGAACCCAAAGAGATTTAAGAGGTTATTATGTGGCTAAAAATAACATACAGCCCAACATCTTTGTTTTCTTTAAAAAGTAGCTCTGCAACAAATTCAGCAGGAAAGAGTTTGCTTATTCCTTCTCCTTATTCTGTAAAAATGGCCTTGCTAAATGCAATTATTACTTATGATAGTTTGGATACAGCAAAAGCAAATTTTAGTTTGATTCGAGATTTGGAAATAAGATTTTCTTTACCGACTTCATTAACGGTGAGTAATTGCTTAATTAGAATTTTGAAGGATAATGACAAAGTGTCTAAAGCTGTAAAGCTTGAAAAACCTTTTAAAACTACAGTTGCATTCAGAGAATATGTTTATTTGAATGATAACATAGAAATAGCGATCGATTTAAATGCCGAAAAAACCATTCTTCCTGAAGAAATTGAATTTCTTAAGAAATGGTTTATCCATATCAATTACTTTGGGAAAAAAGGATGCTTTTTTCAATTTATCTCTGCAGATGTTGTTGAGGAATTAGAAGAGTCAAAGTTTTGCACTATTATTTCTGATGGTTTTAAGCCGGGAGTTTTTATGAAAATGGATGATGTTGATAAAAAAGCTAATTTTGAAAGCATGAATAACTATAACTCAAAAAAGAAAGCAAAAAGGATAAACACAATTTATACTTTTCCGGTTTCTATAAAGAAAACAAGCAAAACATATTCATTCTATGAAAGAATTTAAGATTATGGAGGGGAAACCCTCCTTTATTTTTTAAATTTTAGGAAGTAAAAAATGCAACCTTCAAATTATAATAATCTATCAATAACAGCGACTCAATTGAACTATTTCTTTATCTGTAGAAGAAAACTTTGGTTCTTCTCGCATCAAATTAATATGGAGCAAAATTCAGAATTAGTTGCATTGGGAAAATTATTACATGAAAAATCGTACCAAAGAGAAAATAAAGAAATTCAGATCGGACCTATTAAGATCGATT
>JAMOPB010000273.1 GCA_027064945.1 Candidatus Cloacimonadota bacterium | reverse complement strand
TTAAATTTCTAATAATACCCTTATCAGCATCTTTAACAAATTCACCTGCCCAATCAGTTACTTCATCAGTGAATTTTCCGGCGCCATCGACAGGTTGAATAACAGGTAAATCATATTTTCTTCCTAATTCATAGTCATCTTGACCAAATGCAGGAGCAGTGTGAACCACACCGGTACCATCGCCCATTGTCACATAATCAGCAAGTCCGATAAAGAAAGCTCGTTTATCTACTTTTACATATTGGAAAAGTTGTTCATATTCACGATTTTCCAAATCTTTTCCAATAAATTCTTCAACTATCTCATAATCATCATCCAAAACTTCTAATCTTGCTTTTGCTAAAATTAAATATTCCTCATTATGTAAAACTTTCACATATGTTTCTTCAGGATTAACAACAAGTGCTACATTTGAAATAAGAGTCCAAGGAGTTGTAGTCCAAGCTAAGAAATATGTATTTTCTTCATCTTTAGCCTTAAATTTAACAAACACGGATGGATCTTCAGTTTCCTGATAACCTTGTGCAACTTCGTGAGAAGAAAGAGGTGTTCCGCAACTTGGGCAATAAGGAACAATTTTATGCCCTTTATAAATTAAATCTTTCTTAAAGAAATCGTTTAATATCCACCATACGGTTTCAATATAATTATTTTCTAAAGTGATGTATGGATTTTCCAAATCAATCCAATAACCCATCTCTTTAGTCATTTCACGCCATTCTTTTTCATAAGAAAAAACGCTGGCTTTACATTTATGATTGAATTTTTCCAAGCCATATTCTTCAACTTCTTTTTTATCATTTAATCCAAGATTTTTTTCTACCTCGATTTCCACAGGAAGACCATGAGTATCCCAACCTGCTTTACGTTTTACTTGAAAACCTTGCATAGTTTTATAACGGCAAACAGTATCTTTTAATGTTCTAGCCATCACATGATGGATACCGGGTTTTCCATTAGCTGTTGGTGGACCTTCAAAAAAAATAAATCTTTCTGAACCTTCACGATTTTCAATACTTTTATCAGCTATATCATTCTTTTCCCAATATTCTCTAATTCTCTTTTCTAAATCTGAAGTTTTCTCTTTGGGATCAACTGTTTTATACATATTATCTCCTAAAATTTGTCAGTTTGCTTATTCAGCGGTTTCATCTTCTTCAAAAAGATCGGAAAATTCAGCTTTTAATTCAGGTATCTCAGCTACATAATTTTTCCAATCTTCCATTACTTTATCTAAATCTACACACTTGTGACAGGGTATTAACATATTTTGTTCATTTACCCCAATGTAACCGCGATCATAACAGTTATCACATCTTTTCTTAATTCTGTTATTTCTCGCAAACTCCTTTGCTTTTTCTAAATGTTTATCATCTAATCTATACATAATTACTCTCCGAATATTTTGTGCAAAAACTTTCAATATATGAATTTATGTCAATATTTGTAAATATTTCACGTTTCCTCTATAAGATTTTCATTTAAATAATATCAAACTTTCATCACATTCTTCCCCATTTCAAACCAATTATTAAACCTAATTCTGTTTTGAATAATATCTTATTTTTTTTATTTAAGGAAAATTTACTTTAGGAAAAAAGAAATTACACGAGGGAAACATAAACAAATTCTCAACGAAGAAATTTTATACTCTTGACCATAAGAATTTGAAAAACAAATTTTGAAACTATGTATAAAAAACTAAACAATAAGAAAAATAATCAGGGGGATTTGCATGATAAATATGCACCATATTGGGCAATAACTCTATTTATTTTACTAATTACAGGATTATCTACAATTTCATTTAATTTTGGTTCTTTCGGAAAAGGATATGTTCTGGATATGGTGGGGCCAGCTTGGGTGTATATTTTGTTTAGAGGTTTATTTACAGCCAAAGCAGACAATGTTTGGACTCGTTTTTTCACGCCAACTAAAACATTGATTCTTCTTCTAACCGCCTGCTTTGGAATTGAAACTTTGCAATATTTTAAAATATACAATTCAACTTTTGATTTATTTGATTTGCTTGCATACATTTCCATTATTGTCCCGTTATTCATTATTGATACTAATATTTATAAT